>NZ_JBSHGZ010000009.1:228075-269516 GCF_053618075.1 Embleya sp. NPDC055664 | reverse complement strand
TGACCGGCCAACTGCCACCGGTCCCGTTGTGCCCGTTGCGACCGAGCCAGTCGCGCAGCATGTTCCATTCCTTCTGCGCCGCCCAGAAGACGTCGACGCAGCCGGTTTCCTTGCTCGACGCCTGGCCGTTGCCCCACGAGTCCGAGGACTTGGAGAAGACCTGGCCGGTCGAGTAGTCGGCGCAGGTCAGGCCCGGCCGGTTCGGGTCGCGCAGGGAGTACGTACCACCGGAGTTGGTGGTGTCGATCGTGAGCGGGTTGGGGCCGTTCCACTGGCTGTTGCCGCTGCCGGCCTTGACGTCGTCGGTCGTGTCGAGCACTGTGCCCGTGCTCGCGTCCACGAACACGTGCAGCCGGCTGGGCGCGGTCGCGGTCCGGCCGATCAGCACGGTTTCCCAGGCCAGCGCGCTCTTGCCGTCCTTGACCCGGACGACCAGGCGGTGCGAGTCGACCCGGTCCACGCTCGCCAGCTTGGTCCTGGACGTGGCCTCGGCCGCGCCGGCCGCGACGGTGGGCTGGGTCGGTACGGAGATTCGGGCGTCGGTGGACGACTGGGTCGCCCGTACCCGGCCCTTGCCGTCGGCCATCACCACGGCGTCCCCGCCGACGACCGGCAGGCCGCGGTAGGTGCGCTGGTACGCGACCGAGAACAGGTCGTTGATCCACGGGGTGACGGCTTGGCGCTGGTACTGCTCGTCGGGACCCTTGGCGAGGGTGTCGAGGCCGCTGGAGACGGCACGGTCGGCGGCGGAGACCGCCAGTTCCTGCGAGCTGGGCTGCGGCGGGTCGGCTGACGCCGGCTGGGCCGCCACGCCCACGGTGAGGCCGGTGAGCATGGCCAGAACGGTTCCGGCCGTGGTCATTCTTCGATTCATCGAGGCTCCTCGAGTGGGAAGGCAGACCTCGACCACGAATCCGGCTTGGACCGCGCGCCTCGTGAGCGCCGCGATCGACCGTGCAGGCCGGGGTTCGTGCCCGAGCGAGCGAAACACTCACACGGACACAAGGGCCGCGCGAAGGGATCCGGCGAGGCCAGCAAATACTGGCGAAATGGCCGCCGCTTCGGGCCTGTTGCGGACGCGACGGCCGGGCCCCGGCGGGGTCCGGGGCCAGGCCGTCGCAAGGGGGTCAGGGACAGGTGGGTTCGGCCGGTTGCATCGGGATGTTGACCGCGCTCCACGCGTCCCTGGTCGCCTTCCAGGTGACGCAGGTCGGGTCGAGGAGCTTGGCCGCGCGGACGGTGATCATGCGCAGCTTTCGGTAGTTGGTGCCCGCCGGCCGGCTCAGGAGGCCGCCGTAGAAGACCTTGCCGGCCATCTTGATGCCCACGCCGGTGACCGTGGAGCTGTTGCAGGTCGGACTGTTGGGCTTGCCGCCGCCGGGGTTGGAGCCCTCGGCAAGCAGGTAGAACCAGTGGTTCAGCGGGCCGGACGCCCGGTGCTCGTCCGGCGGCAGCGTCGAGGAGTAGCAGTTCGGGTCGCCGGTCAGCGACGGGTTGTACATGTAGCGCAGCGGTTGGCCGCCGCCCATGTCGACCATCTCGGCGACGGTGTAGTCCGGGGTGTCGAACGGCGCCGGTTCGTTGGCGTAGAACTCGGTGAGCGCGCCGAAGATGTCGCCGGTGCCCTCGCTGAGGCCGTACTCCTTGAACGGGTAGCCCGGGGTGGCCGCGTCGACGAGATGCCCGTATTCGTGGCCCACGATGTCCATCGCGCCGAGCCACCGGCCCCTGACGTCGTGGCCGATGAACACCTTGGAGCCGTCGGAGTAGGCGTTGACGTCGGGAAGACCGACCACGACCGGGAGCGTGCGACCGTTGCCGTTGTGTCCGTTGCGGCCCAGCCAGTCGCGGAGCATGTCCCATTCCTTCTGCACCGCCCACATCGAGTCGACACAGCCGGTCTCGATCGTGGTCGGGTCCCCGTTGCCCCAGTCGTCGATGGTCTTGGTCAACACTCCGGCGTTGTACTTGGCGCAGCTCAGGCCGGGGCGGGTCAGGTCCTGCATGAAGTAGGTGGAACCGCTGGAGGCGGTGGTGATGGTGATCGGGTTCGGGCCGTTCCACTTGCTGTGCCCGGTGCCGGCGCGTACGTCGTCGAAGGTCGCGGCGTCGAGCACCGCACCGGATCGGGCGTCGACGAAGACGTGCAGCCTGCCGGGCGTGTTCCCGACCCGGCCGGCCACTACCGTCTCCCAGGCCAAGTGGGCGGTATCGGGCCCGAGTTGCACCACCAGGCGGGGCGCGTCGACCCGCTCCACCGCGGTCAGCCGGGCACGAGCGCTCGCCTCGGCCGTCGCGGCGGGCACGGTCGGCTCGGTCGGTACGTCGATGCGCGGGCCGTCGGCGGTCTCCACGGCCCGGACCCGGCCGGTGCCGTCGGCCAACACGGCGGCGTCGCCGCCGACCACGGGCAGGTCGCGATAGGTGCGGGTATAGGCGATCGAGTAGAGGTTGTCGAGCCAGGGTGTCACCATGCCCCGCCGGTACCGCTCGCCGGGTGCCTTGGCGAGGTTGCCCGAGTCGCCGGAGACGGCGCGGTCGGCCGCGTCGATCGCGGCGGCGCGGGCGGCGACGGGGGAGTTCGGTGGCGGGGTCGCGTTCGAGGGTGTGGTGGTGCCGATTACCAGGCCGGCCAGCAGGGTCAGGACCGACCCGACCGTCAGTGTTCTGCGCTGCATCGAGGCTCCTCGGGTGGAAGACGGGCCGCGACGACGAAACCGATCGCCGGCGCGCCGGGTTCGTCGCCCGAGCGAGGAACACCCTCACAGCGGAACGGTTCTGCGGCAACGAAGGCCGAACAATCGGCACATTCTGGCTAGTTGTGGGAGCGGAGTGGGCGATTGGAACGCCCGGTCGAGCGCCGTCCTCCCCTCGCCGACTGGCCATCGGCGATCGTGTGGGCCGGCGATCGTGGGCTACGGGGTGGCGTGCAAAGCCAGGTGCAGGACGGCGGTGTCCTGCACCGGAGGACTGATCGCCACCTCGGCGGATCCCTGGGCACTGCGGGGCCTGAGCCCGGCGGCCCGGGCGCCGAGATCGTCTTCGGCGCCCGGTTCCGCTCGGTGCCGGTCCCGCCCGATGCCGGGCCCGCTCGGTGCCCCGGCATGCTCTGCTCAGTGCCGGGGCTCCCAGCGAAACAGCCGGATGCCGAGCACCGCGCCGATCAGCGTCCAGGCGGTCACCGACGCCAGCGCCAGGAACGCGGCGCCCACGCCCATCCCTTCCCAGGCCCCGGTCGCGAGGTCCACCACGCCGTCGCCGGGGACCAGGTAGCCGAGCCATTGCAGGTTTTCCGGGGCACGGTCCTGGACCAGCAGGCTGCCGCCGATGGCGAGGACCAGGAACGGCATCGTGGTGATCTGCGCCTGCTCCGCCGACGCGGTGAACGCCGAGGTGGCCATCGCGACCCCCGTACACATCAGCGCCCCGCTCACGATCGCCAGGACGAGCAGCGCCGGGTTGTCGGGCGCGGACAGACGGGTGTGCGACAACACGGCCACCAACACCACGATTTGGCCGCACGTGACCAGGATCGCCGGCAGCACCAGTCCGACGATGACCGACGCGTCGGGGTCCGCGCCGCTGCGCAGACGTTTGAGGAACAGGTCCTTGCGCCGGGCCGCGAGCGTGGTGGCGAGTGTCGCGTGCACCCCGATCAGCAGCATGAACAACACGGAATGCGCGACCGTGTCCGGCGTCGGCGAGGCCAGCGCGGTGAACGCGACGAACAGCGGCACCAGTACCACCGTGGCCGCGACCGCCTTGTTGCGCAGCATGATGCGCAGTTCGGCGGCGGCCACGGCCCGCCACGCGGTGCCCTTCACGCCGCTGCCCCAGTCGACGCGTGGCCCGCGACGGCCCGGAAGACGTCGTCCAGCGTCGCCGGCCGGGTCACCAGGCCGCGCAGCCGCACGCCGCGCCCGTCCGCCCAGGCGAGCAGCGTCGCCATGGCACGCTCCGGTTCGTCGGTGGTCACGGTGACCCGATCTCCCCGACTGCCGGCCACGTCCACCGCGAGCGGCAGATCGGTCGCGGCCGGTCCGTCGGGGAGGTCGAAGGAGATCCGCGCGGGGTACGGGGCGAGCAGTTCGGCCAGGGTGCCCTCGACCGCGATCCGACCCTCGCGCATGATCGCGATCCGGTCGGCCAGCGTGCTCGCCTCCTCCAGGTAGTGCGTGGTCAGCACCACCGTGGTGCCGCCCGCCGACAACTCGCGCAGCAGGTCCCACAGGAGATCGCGCGTCTGCGGATCAAGCCCGGCGGTCGGTTCGTCGAGAAACAGCAGTTCCGGCCGCCCGTACACCGCCATCGCCAGGTCGAGCCGCCGCCGCTCGCCGCCGGACAACCGGTCCACCCGGACGTCGCGCCGCCGGGTCAGCCCGAGCCGGTCGATCAACGCCTCGTCGTCGTCCTCGCGCCGGGCGACCCGCCCCCACAGCCGCAGCGTCTCGATCGGTGTCAACTCGGCCGCGAACCCCGACTCCTGAAGCATCATCCCGGTCCGCAACCGCACCGCCGTCGAGCGCGGATCGCCGCCGAGCACCCGCACCGACCCCGAGGTCGGCCGGCGGTGGCCCTCCAGGGTCTCCAGCGTGGTGGTCTTCCCCGCCCCGTTGGTGCCCAGCAGGGCGTACACCTCGCCCCGCCGCACGTCGAGGTCGATGCCGGAGACGGCCTCGAAGGTGCCGTATGAACAACGCAGTCCGCGTACTTCGATCATCGTCGCATCCATGACCCCAGCGTGTGCCCGGCCATCCGCGCTCGGTAGTGGCCCGGTGTCCGCTCCCCGGCTGACAAATGTCATGCCCGCCGATGACCGATCACCGGAAGCGAGCCCCGGCCGCACACCTACGCTGGGCACATGGTCTCCTCCACGATGCGACGGGCACGCCGTTTCACCGCGTGGTCGCTGCTGTCCGGCGTGGTGCTGGTCCCCGGCATCCCCGCGGTGCTCGCGGTGGTCGAGGCGGTCCACGGCGACAACGGGTGGCCGTTGGCCCTGGCCGCGACCGGCTGTTGCGGACTGTTGTTCGCCACCGCCCGGCACTGGGCCGGCACGCCGCCGCGCGGCCTCCTGACGGTGACCTGCGCGGTGGCCCTCGGAGTCTCCGCGGCGGCGCTGGCCCACGACGCGATATTCCCGTGGCCCATGCCGCTCGCCACCGCCGTGGGACTGCTGACGATGTACGCGCGCGGCCGTCGGTGGCGGGTCCTGGCCGCGGGCCTGCTGGTGATGGCGGCGCTGCCGATACTCTTCGGGCCGTCGCCGAGGGAGGCTCCGGATCAGACGATCGGCGCCCTCGTCATCGCCACCAGCGTGGCGGTGACCTGCGTGATCAACGATTGGGTCTGGCGTCAGTTCGTCGAACTCGACGACGCGCGCCGGATCGCGGGCGAGTTGGCCGTGGCCAACGAACGGTTGCGGTTCGCCGCGGACCTGCACGACATCCAGGGCCATACGCTGACCCTGATCGCGGTCAAGAGCGAACTCGCCCGGCGGCTGGTCGAGATGGATCCATCGGCCGCCGCCGCGCAGATGGGCGAGGTGGAGGCGTTGGCCCGCGAGGCGGTGACCGACACCCGGGACCTGGTACACGGCTACCGCGAGGTGTCCTTCGCCGCCGAACTGGCCAACGCGGCGGCGGTGTTGACGGCCGCCGGGATCGAGTGCCGCTACGCGAGCCCACCACCGCTGCCGGACCGGGCCGGCACGCTGTTCGGCCTGGTGGTGCGGGAGGCCACGACCAACATCCTGCGGCATTCGGCAGCCACCACCGCCTCGATCGACGTGTCCGCCGACGGCCGCAGGCTCACCATCCGCAACGACGGCGCGACGCAGGGCAAGCGTCCCGGCGGCACCGGCCTGGCCGGCCTGGACGCCCGGCTGCGCGGCCACGGCGGCGAGTTGCGCGCCTCGGCCGGCCTTGGCGTCTTCGAGGTGGTGGCCCGACTCGATGTCGCCGACCGTACGGAGGCCCCCGCGTGATCCGCCTGGTGCTGGTCGAGGACGAGGCGATGTTGCGCGGCGCGCTGGGCCAACTCCTGGAGTTGGAGCCGGACCTGACCGTGGTCGCCCAAGCCGCCGACGGGACGGCCGCGATCGCCGAGGCCGCCCGGCACGTGCCCGACGTGGTGGTGATGGACCTGGAGATGCCCGGCGGCCCCGACGGTCTGGAGGCGGCCGGCCGCATCCTGGCCGGGCGCCCCGACACCCGGATCGTGCTGGTCACCCGACACGCCCGCCCCGGCGTGCTCACCCGCGCACTGCGGGTGGGCGTACGCGGATTCGTGCCCAAGTCGCGGCCGGCCGCGCATCTGGCCCAGGTGATTCGCGACGTGCACGCGGGACACCGACACGTGGATCCGGAGATCGCGGCGGCGGCGCTGGTACTGGACTGCCCGTTGTCCGAGCGCGAGTTGGAGGTGTTGCGGCTGACCCGGGAGGGGTTGAGCGTGCGCGACATCGCCGGCCGGGTGCACCTTGCCGCCGGGACGGTACGGAACTACCTGTCCTCGGCGATGATCAAGGTGGGCGCCCCGAGCCGGCACGCCGCGGCCCGCTACGCGGTCGAACGCGGATGGTTGTGACGGCCGTGGTGGGGGATCGACGGTGACCGGCCGGGAATCGCCCGAGGCGGCGGGCTTCGAGCCGGCCACCGGCGCGGAAACCGTACCGGTGGCGGGCACGCCGGAGCGCGCGGCGGCCGTGCGGGACGCGTTCGAGGCGCTGCTGCGGATTCGCGACGTGGTGAACAGCGGCGCCGGCGACCCGCGCGCGACGCCGGCCGAGTGGGAGTGGGTGCGGATGGTGCGTGCCGTCGCGCTGGCCCTGGAGGCCGCCGGCGTACCGCCCTCCGCCCTGGACGAGCGCGGACAGCGGACCGCCACCGGATACTGCGTCACCGCCGGCGACCACCCCCGGGTGGTCCGGGTCGAATGGCCCGGCCCGCGTGGCAGCGGCGCCGCTCACGAGGCGGAGCGGGCGCTGCACGGGTGCGCGCGGGTCCTGGGCGAGCTGGGCTGGGTGGTGTTGGAGTACCGGGGCAGGGGTGGTCGGCGGTATCTGGAGGTGGAGGCCCCGTCGACGATCCGGCGGTGAGGCGATCCGGCGGTGAGGCGATCCGGCGGTGAGCCCGGTCCGGTGCCCTCACAAACCCGGATCCAGGCCCGCGTGCCGACCGCACAGGGCCATGCAGACCTGATTGGGTCCTTCGTACGCGCGCTCCGGCAGGGCCGCCAAGGCCCGAGCCACCCAGACCGCGGCTCCGTTGATCGTGGCCGCCGCGCTCAGCGCCGCCGGGCGGGCCGGGAACCGCACACCGAACATCGCGCAGTGCAACACCTCGGGATCCACGGTCGTCGATTCGCCGATGCTCCTCATGGCTCCTCCACACACGTCCGCCCGACCGCGGGTGCGCGAGAACCGACGGCCGGTGTCGCTGCGCACACCGGGAGCCGGTCTCCGTGTCGCCCTCGGGGTCGCGCGTCGACACGAAGAGCCGCCGGTCGGACGAGCACGAGGTGGTGGTCGCGGCTCGGGAGCCCGGTGTGGCGGCAGCTTGTGGTTTCAGAGCTATAATACGCCGCCCGAGCACCGATGGGGGATCACGACCCGGTCCGGATGTACCCGGCACGGACCCGAGCGGCCTGCACCGCTCACAGCCCCGGGGCGCCCCACACCGGGAACCACCGGGACAGATCGGATTCGAGCCGCAGATCGTCGGTGACCGCCGCGCCCACCTGCAGCTCCAACGCGCTGTCTCGCTTCTCGTGCCCGCCCGGCACCGGGGCGAACGGATAGAAGGTGCCTCGCTTGTACAGGTAGACCAGGGCGAGCCGGCGGCCGTCGGGATGCCCGAAAGCGGCCAGGGAGCAGAGCAGTTGCGGACCGAAACCGCCGTCCTCCAGCGCCGAGTTGATCGCGTGCAGGTCGGTCACCAGCGAGCCCGTGTCCTCCGGCGGCCGCTCGGCGAGCAGCCAGGTGTACCCGTAGTCGTCCCGGCTGCTCCGCACCCCGTCGAGCAGCTCGTCCAGGTCGCGCAGCACCCGGTCGAACGTGCCGCCCTCGACCGTGGCGAAGCACACCGACCCGGCTCCGGTGGGCCGGAAGCCGACCGCCGCCTCCAGCGTGATCGCCGCCGAGGGCAGGCCGAACAGCTGGTCGAGATCGGGCTTGACCGCCCTGCTCCGGCCGAAGAGCGAGTCGAACAACCCCATCAGGCGGCACCGCCGAGTTCGGCGCTGATCCGCGCCAACTGCTCCAGCCGCCGTTCCAGGGTCGGGTGGGTCGCGAACAGGTTGGCCAGGCTCTCCTTGGAGGCGATCGCCGGTGCGAAGAAGAACGCGTTGAACGGCTCGGCCCGGCGCAGGTCCCGGGTCGGGATCCGGGCCATGGTGCCGCTGATCTTGGTCAATGCGGAGGCGAGTACGGAGGGCCGTCCGGTGAGCAGCGCCGCCGAGCGGTCCGCGCACAGCTCGCGGTAGCGCGACAGGGTCCGGATCAGTACGAAGCTCAGCGCGTACACGGCCACGCTCACCGCGGTCACCACCAGCATCAGGACCGCCGTGTTCTGGTCGCGGCGCATCCCGCCGAAGAGTCCGAACTGCACACCGACGCGGGTGAGCAGCCCGGCCAGGACGCCGAGGAAGGACGCGATGGTCATCACCGCGACGTCCTTGTGCGCGACGTGCGACAGCTCGTGCGCGAGTACGCCCTCCAACTCGGCGGGCTCCAGGCGGCGGAGCAGCCCGGTGGTGGTGCACACGACCGTGTTCTTCCGGTTGCGGCCGGTGGCGAACGCGTTGGGCACGTCGGAGTCGGCGACCGCCACGCGCGGCTTGGGCATGTCGGCGAGCGCGCAGAGCCGGTCCACCGCGCCGTGCAGTTCCGGCTGCTCCTCGGGGGTGACCTCGCGGGCGCCCATCGCGAACGCGGCGAGTTTGTCGCTGAACCAGAACTGGGCGACGAACACGCCGCCGATCAGGACGACCGCGATCGGCCAGGCCCGGCCCAGGACGACCACGAGCGTGCCCACGAAGACGACGTAGAGCAGGCCGAGCAGGAACATGGTGGCGAGCATGCGGCCCACCAGGCCGCGGTCGGTGCCGAATCGGGTGCCGGCGCTGGTCCTGGTCATCGATTCCTCCCTTGTGGGGGGACCTGGCGGCGGGCCTCGTGGATGGCCCGAGGGAAGCGCTCAAGCGGGTGAAAAGCCAACGAATCGGGCGCCACTTCGATTCTGCCTCGCCGGCGGGCGTGGTGGGCGTGCGGGCGAGGGGTTCAGGTGCGGAATCCGAGGTGGACGTGGTCGTGGTGGGTGTCGTCGCTGAAGAAGGTCGCGCCGGAGAGTCGGTACGGGCCGCCGACGTTGTACGAGCCGGCCGCCGCGCCCGCGCGCATGAAGCTCTCGACCAGGGATCGTGGGGTGGCCGGATCCACGATCGCCCGGCCGTCGACGCGCCACACGTCCACCGCGCGGCCGACGGGATGGTCGCTGGGGCGCGTGGTGCCGAAGACGTCGATCGGGTGCCCGGAGCGCAGGATGCTCACGTCGACGGTGTGCTGTTCGGCGAGCGTTTCCAGCGCGGTCAGTACGGATGTGTGGATGGTGCCGGCGCGCAGGTCGGCGGCCGCGGCGGGCGGCAGCGTGATGCGCGGGTCGGCCAGGACGCGGGTCTCCTGGGCGGAGGGGGTGGCGGCGGCCGTTCCCGGCGTCGAGGGGTGCAGGGCGGTGACCGTCCAGTCGGGCTCGGCCCGGCTCAGTCGTACGTCGACGGTCACGCCGTCGGCCACCGTGGTGCCTTCCGCGCCGCGGATCCACGAGCGGCAGACGACCAGGACACTGGCGGTGTTGTCGAGGATGCCGCCGTACTGGGCTGCGACCACCTCGATGACGGCCTCCGGCGCGTCCGCGAGCAGTGGCCCGGCCTGGTCGGCGAGGGTCGGGGCGTATCCCAGCGCGGCGATCCGGGCCCGCGCGGCGGCGATCCCCTGTTCGCCGGGCGGCCAGGCGCCGAGCGCGGACACCAGGGTGACCGCCCGCTGTTTGACGTGGGGTTGCACGTCGCCGGGGTTGGGTGCCCAGGCGGTGGCCGCGGGCAGTGCGGGAGGGGTGGCCGGCGGGGTGCCGGTCGCGGTGGAACTCGGGCTCGCGGTCGGGCTCGGCGGGGTGCCCGAGGGGGTCGGTTCGGTGTGCCGACTTCCCGACGACGAGCAACCGGCCGCCGCCGCGACGATGCCGAGTACCAGCGCGCGCCGGCCCGGAACAGGCGTTTTGTGCACACCGCCACGATAGGCCGCGAGCCCGCCTGCTTCGGGTGATCCGGTGTCGTGTCGGGCCGACCTCGGACCGCGTCGGGTCTCGCGCGCGGGTGTCGGCTACGACGCCGGTCCGGGTGCGTCCGCCGGCGGCCGGACCAGTATTCCGGTCAGCAGGGCGTCGAGGTAGCGGGCGGCCAGCTCCGGATCGTCGCGGTCGGGGGAGTGGCGGACGGCGAAGCCGAGACCGTAGAGCAGGAGCAGCAGGTCGGCGGGCCCCAGCGGCGGGCGCAGCACCTCGGCGTCGGCGGCACGGGCGAGCAAGTCGCCGGTGGCGCGCAGCAGTTGGCCCCGAAGGTCCAGCGTCTCCGGAGTGGCCGCGCCGGGGTCGGAGGCCGCGGCGGCGAAGGCCTCGTCCTGTATGTAGGCGTCCAGCGCGTCGCCGAGGAAGGCGCGCAACGCCTTCTGCGGGTCGGGCAGTCCGGCTGCCTCGCGGGCCTGCCGGACGAGCACGGCGAAGCGGTCGGCGGCCAGTGCCTCCAGCAGCGCCTCGGGGGTGGGGAAGTGCCGGTAGACGGTGCCGACACCGACATCGGCGGCCAGGGCGACCGCGTTCAGCTGCGGCGGCCTGCCCCCGCGCACGAGCACCCGCGCGGCGTCCATGATGCGCCGCCGGTTGCGGGTCGCGTCCTTGCGCCGCGTGGGGCGATGAGGAGAGGCCGTGTCGTCCATGCGCGCGACGTTATCGGCAAAGCGGATGAGTAGTCCATTAGGAGGATTCATCCGTTTACCGGAGCGCCGGCGCCCCGAGGAGCCGGGATGTGCTCGCCGCTTCGGGGCGGCCGAAAGGGTTCGCCGGATCGGGTGAAATTTCGGGGTTCTCGGCCTTGCCGGCGTGCCCGTGGCCGGAATCGGAGGTTCTCTCGGAGGGCGGTTCCGAAGGAGGTCACGATGGCGCGCGTCACGGCCGGTGGTGCTGTGTCGCGGCACGGCGTGCGCCTGGTGGTCGTACTCGTCGCGCTGGTGGCCCTGTTGCACGCGGCGCACGGCGCCGGTGCCGGAGTGCGCGTGGGTGGGTGGGATCCGGATCGGTGTGCCGCCGGCACCACCCGGTACACGGCCCCGGTCGACGCCGAGGACACGCCGGCGGAGGACTCGGGCGGTCGGCCCGGTCCGGGGGATCCGACCGGCTGTACCCCGCCCGGCCTCCGGCCGCGGCCCCCGTCCGTCTCCGCGTCGAGCGCAACGTCGGTCGGCAGGCCCGGACTTCGACCCGCCGACCCGGATGTGCCGGCCGCCCGTACCGGGTCGAACCCGATGGTGGGGCCGGCGACACCCGCGCGGACCGTGGTCCTGCGCTGCTGAGCGGGCACCGCCGCCCCGACGTCGCCGCAGTGGGCGATCGGCCGGGCCGGCGTGCCGATCCGATTCCGCAGCCCGCGAACACGGGAGATTCCGCCATGCCCTTCGACGTCTACCTGCTGATGAGCGCCCTGGTTCGGGCCGAGGCCGCCCGCGCGGCGGCCGGTGCCCCGGCCCCGGAGCCGCCGCCGGCCAAGACCCCAACCGCCAAGACTCCAACCACCAAGACCCCGCCCCCGGTTGCCGACCCCGTGGTCGGCGACCCACCCGGCGCCCGGGCCGAACCCGAGGGGAGCCCGGGTGTCCCGGGTGTCTCGGGCGCCGGCCACGACCCGACCGGTGTGATCCCCGGGCGTTGATCCCTGCCCCGTGTCTCTCGGCACGCGCGTGCCGGGAGACACGGGGCGCCCCGATTCGACCGACCGTGCCCTCATACCCCCGGCCTGGACACCTTCCCGCTAGATGATTATGGTTTTCATTATCGAGACGTCGATGCGGCACCCGCCGATCGACGTGGACCCACCCCTGCCTGGAGACATCCCATGCGTATATCCGTCCGCGCCGGCGCCGCCCTCGCCGCCGGCGTCCTGAGCACCGGCGCCCTCGCCGCGTGCGGTTCCGACGACAAGGACGCCAAGGACGGCAAGCGGACCGAGGCCGCCCCGGTGGCCAACGCCGGCGCACCCGCCGCCGGTTCGGGGCCCAAGGTCAAGGTCGTGGCGACCACCACGCAGGTCGCGGACTTCGTCCGCAACGTCGGCGGCGACCGGGTCGAGGTGACCCAGTTGATCAAGGCCAACGCGAGCGCACACGAGTACGAGGCCACCCCCGCCGACCTGAACGCCATCCGCGGCGCCAAGCTCGTCGTCGAGAACGGCGTGGACATGGAGAAGGCGTGGCTGCCCAAGGCGGTCCAGGCGGCCGGCTTCACCGGAAAGGTGGTCGACTCCTCCACCGGCGTACGGCTGCGCAAGGGCGAACCCGGCACCGACGGCGAGGAGTTCGACCCGCACATCTGGCACGACCCGAGCAACGCCAAGGTGATGGTGGCCAACATCGGCCGCGCCCTGAGCACCGCCGACGCGGCGAACGCCAAGGTGTACGAGAACAACCTCGCGGCCTACACCGCCAAGCTCGACGCGCTCGACGCGGACACCCGGGCCAGGATCGACGGCATCCCCGCGGCCGATCGTAAGCTGGTCACCAACCACGACGCGTTGGGCTACTACGTCGACCGCTACCGGCTGGAGTTCGTCGGCTCGATCATCCCCGGCTTCGACGACCAGGCCGAACTCTCCGGCAGCCGGATCGAGGAGATCGTCGGCAAGATCAAGGCCACCGGCGCCAAGGCCGTGTTCGCCGAGAGCGCGCTGCCGCCCAAGACCGCCGCGACCATCGCGCGAGAGGCCGGCGTCAAGATCGTCGACGGCGACGACTCGCTCTACGCCGACTCGCTCGGCGCCCCCGGCTCGGCCGGCGAGACCTACCTCGGCGCGGAGAAGCACAACACCGACACCATCGTCGCCGCGCTGCGAGGGTGACGATGACCGACCGCAGCGCCACCACCACGATCGTTGTCGCCGCGCCGTGGGCCCGGCCATGACCGCCCCCGCCCCCGACCCGATCCGCTTCACCGACGCGACCATGGCCTACCACCGCGCGCCCGTCCTGGAAGGCGTCGACGGCCGGGTCCGCGCCGGCGAGGCGGTGGCCCTGATCGGCCCCAACGGCGGCGGCAAGAGCACCCTGATCAAGTCCGTGCTCGGCCTGGTCCCGGTGATCGCGGGCACGGTGACCGTGACCGGCCGCCGCCCGGCCGACGCGCGCGCCCGGGTCGGCTACGTACCGCAGGCCGCGAGTCTGGACCCCGAATTCCCGGTCACCGCCCGCCAGGTGGTGATGATGGGCCGGCTGCGGCTGATCGGCAGATGGCGCCGACCCGGCCGGCAGGACCGGGCGGCCGTCGACGAAGCGCTGGCCCGGGTCGGCCTCGCCGACCGCGCCGGCGCCCGCTTCGGCACGCTGTCCGGCGGGCAGCGTCAGCGGGTGCTGCTGGCCCGCGCGTTGTCCCCGGACCCGCCGATTCTGCTCCTGGACGAACCCTTCAACGGCGTCGACGCGGTCAGCCAGGACGCGCTGATCACCGCCCTCACCCGGGCCAAGAGCACCGGCACGGCCGTACTGGTGAGCACCCACGACCTCGGGCCGGTCCAGTGTCTGTGCGAACAGACCTGCCTGGTCAACCGCCGGCAGATCGCCTTCGACCGGACCGAACTGGCGCTCACCCCCGACCTGTTGCGTGCCTGCTACGGCGGACAGGTGGTCGACCTCGACGCCGGCCGACTCGTCGTCACCCGGGGCTGACCGGCCGTGGACACCGCACTGCTCCTGGAACCCTTCCGCGTCCCCTACCTGACCCGGGCCCTGATCGAACTGACCATCCTGGGCGTACTCTGCGGCACCGTCGGCACGTTCGTCGCGCTGCGCCGCCTCGAATTCGTCGCCGACGCGCTCACCCACACCGTCTTCCCCGGCGTGGTGATCGGCTTCGCCCTCCGGGGCGCGACCGGCATCCTCGCCGGCGCGCTGATCGCGGCCGGCGTCACCGCCTGCGCCCTGACCCTGCTCACCCGCCACCGCCGCACCGGCGACGACACCGCGCTCGCCATCGTGCTGACCGCGATGTTCTCCATCGGCGTCCTGGTCGTCTCCCGCAGCCACTCCTACTCCGCCGACCTCGAGACGTTCCTGTTCGGCCAGGTCCTGTACACCTCCCGCGCGCAGATCACCGAAACCGCCGTGGTGGCCGTGCTCTGCCTGGCCGCGCTCGCCGTACTGGGCCGCGAACTCGTGCTGCGCGCCTTCGACCCCGAAGCGGCCCGAGCCGCCGGCCACCGGGTCGGCGCGCTGGACCTGGCGCTGAACCTGATCGTCGCGCTGACCGTGGTCGCCGCGGTCCGCACCGTCGGCACCGCGCTGATCCTGGCCCTGCTCGTGCTCCCGGCGGCCATCGGGCGCACCCTGGGCCGCCGCCCGGCCCACCTCGCGCTGATCGGCTCGGCCGCCGCCGTGGGGTGCGGCTACCTCGGCCTGACCATCAGCTACACCGCCTCCGTCGACCACGACGTCGCCCTGCCCGCCGCCCCCACCGTCGTGCTCACCCTCGTTGCCGGGTACCTGCTCGCCCTCGGCGCGTGCGGCGCGGCCCGACTGCGCCCCGCCCGCTTCCGGAGCCCCCGATGACCTGGTTCGACACCTACACCCACCGCGCCTACGCCGAGGCGGTCATGGTCGGCCTCCTGGCCGGCGTCGTCGGTGTCCAGGTCGTGCTGCGCAGACTCGCGTTCCACGCCATGGCGACGACCCACGCCACCTTCCCCGGCGTGGTCCTCGCCTCGATCCTCGGCATCGACATCTACCTCGGCGGCACCGCGTTCGGCGTACTGCTCTCCGTCGCGGTCCTCGCGCTGACCCGGCGCCCGGGCCGGACCGCGTCGGGTGCGATCGGCGTGGTCCTCGCGGCGGGCTTCGCCCTGGGCGCCGTCCTGGTCGCGGCCGGACCCGCGAGCGATCGCAAACTGTCGGCCTTCCTGGTCGGTTCCATCGTCACCATCGACACCCACGACCTGGCCGTCACGGCCGCCGTCGGAACGGTGATCCTGGCGCTGCTCGCGATGTTCGGCCGCGAACTCGGCTTCGCCGCCTTCGACCACGACGGGATGCGGGCCGCCGGACACCCGGCCCTCGCCCTCGACCTGCTGCTCCTGCTGATCGTGCAGGCGGTCGTGGTGGTGCTCACCCCGGCGGTGGGCGTCATGCTCACCCTGGCCCTGCTCGTGGCACCGGCGGCGACCGCCCGGCTGTGGACCGACTCGCTGCGCCGCACCGCAGTACTGGCCGGCCTGCTCGGCGTCGGCAGCGCGGTCACCGGCCTGGAACTCTCCCGGCACTACGACGTGGCCGCGGGCGCGACCATCGCCCTCGTGGCGGCGGCCGGCTTCGTCGTCTCGCTGCTCGTATCCCCGCGACACGGCGCGCTCGGCCGGCTCCTCGACCGCCGCCCGGGAACGGCGACGGCGCCGGCCTGACCCGCCCCGGGAGACGCTGTGGTGCAGGTCACCCGATTTCCCCGGCTGTACGCGTCGACCGAAACTTGGTCCGCGGGCGTATATCCGCCGAGTCCGAAACAGAGCCGGGGGAGTCGTTGACCGTCGAGGAGTTCGAAGAGTTCTACGCGGCCGCCGTCGGCCGACTCACCGGTCAGCTCTACCTGATGCTCGGCGATCGGCACGAGGCCCAGGACGTGGTCCAGGAGGCGTTCGTCAAGGCGTGGAGCAGACGCGGACAACTCGACCGGCACGGCAATCCGGAGGCATGGATCCGGGTGGTCGCCTGGCGGCTGGCGGTGAGCCGTTGGCGCGGTAGACGGCGCACCGACGACGCGTGGCGGCGGCACGGCGCACCCCTCCAGGCGCCTGGGCCCGAACCCGGCATGGTCGTACTGGTCTCGGCGCTGCGGGAGTTGACCCCGAAGCAGCGCCGGGTGATGACCCTGCACTACGTCTGCGACCTGACGGTGGAGCAGATCGCCGCCGAGACCGGCATGGCGTGCAGCACCGTCAAGACCCACCTGGTGCGCGGACGTGTGGCCCTCGCCCACCTCCTGCCCGACCCGTACGCAGAGGAGTCCCCCGGTGCCGGAGCCTCATGAGTCGTCGAACCCGCCCGTCCCGTCCCTCCCGCAGCCGGATCCGTTGCGCACGGCGCTGCTGGAGGTCGCCGTGGACGGGAGTCGGCAGGCCACACCCGCGCCCTTCGCCACGATCCGGCGCCGCGGCGACCGTATGCGCCGCCGCCGGATGGCCCTGTTGGGCGCTGCCGCGTGCCTGGTCCTCGGCGGCACCGCGACACTCGCGGCGGCGCTGATCCAGGACGACCCGACCCCGTCGCCCCCGGCGGTATCGCCCGTCCCCGTGCCCTCGGAGTCGCCGGTCCCCACCCCCAAGGGCACCGACGCGACACCGACGCTGTACACGGACCCGTCGAACAAATCCGCCACCGACCCGACCGGCTGACCCCGCCGGCCGCTCGACCCGTCGACCCGTCGACCCGTCGACCCGTCGACCCGTCGACCCGCGTCAAGAATGCGACAAGGTCGGCCGCGGAGCCGCCAAAGGTGTGTCAAGACTCGTCCGAGTGGTGGGCGATCGAGGAACTTGGGACTCGTCGGCCGCGTCTACGGCGAGAGGCAGAGCCGTGGCCGAGCCGGTTTCGCCGCGCGGACGATCGAGCAACGGATACCCGGACGGCCGAGCAACGGAAATCGGGGGTGCACCGACCCGGATGCAGATCTCTCGACGCGGCACACTGCGCGTCTATCTCGGCGCCGCGCCCGGGGTCGGCAAGACCTACGCGATGCTCGACGAGGCGCGCCGCCGCCTCGACCGGGGCACCGATGTCGTGGTCGCGGTGGTCGAATGCCATCACCGGCCGCAGACCGAGGCGATGCTGGCCGGCCTCGAAATCGTGCCGCGCAGGCAACTTTCCTACCGGGACGGCTCGTTCGCCGAGATGGACGTCGACGCGGTGCTCGCCCGCCGGCCGCGACTGGCCCTGGTCGACGAACTCGCGCACACCAACGTCCCCGGCTCGCGCCACGAGAAACGTTGGCAGGACATCGACGTACTTCTGGACGCGGGGATCGACGTGATCTCCACGATCAACGTGCAACACCTCGAATCGCTCAACGACGTGGTCGAGTCCATCACCGGTGTCCCGCAGCGAGAGACCGTGCCCGACGGCGTGGTGCGCCGCGCCGACCAGATCGAACTGGTGGACATGGCACCGGAGGCGCTGCGCCACCGACTCGAACACGGCGACGTGTACACGCCGGACAAGATCGACGCAGCCCTCGCCAACTACTTCCGGGTCGGCAACCTGACCGCGCTGCGCGAGCTGGCCCTGCTGTGGGTGGCCGATCGGGTCGACGAGTATCTGCGCGCCTACCGCGACGAGCACGGCATGGAGACGAGCCGGCCGATCCGGGAGCGGATCGTGGTCGCCCTCACCGGCGGCCCGGAGGGCGACACGCTGATCCGCCGGGCCGCCCGGATCGCCGGCCGCGGTCCGGGCGGGGAACTGCTCGCGGTGCACGTGAGCCGCAGCGAGGCCCTGTCCGAGTCCTCGCCGATGGAACTCGCCCGCCAGCGGCGCCTGGTCGACTCGCTCGGCGGCACCTTCCACTCCGTGGTCGGGGACGACGTGGCCGGGGCCCTCCTCGACTTCGCCCGAGGGGTCGACGCCACCCGGATCGTGCTCGGGTGCAGTCGGCGCACCCGCCTGGAGTACTTCTTCGGTCCCGGCGTGGGCGCCGGCGTCGCCGCCCGGGCCGGCGACATCGTCACCCAACTGGTCACCCACGAACACGCCGGCCGGGGCCGGCCGGATCGGCCGCGCCGCTCGACCGTGCCGCGCGGGCGGGCGATCGCCGGCTGGGTGACCGCGCTGTTGGGGCCGCCCGCACTGACCGCCGCGCTGATGCCGACCCGGGGCACCGCGACCCTGCCCGTGGACATGCTCCTGTTCCTGCTCCTGACCCTGGTGGTGGCCCTGTTCGGCGGGTTGTGGCAGGCGGTGACCACCGCGGTGCTCGCCTCGACGATGGTCGACTACTACTTCACCCCGCCGCTGGACACCCTCGACATCGTCGCACCGGGCAACGTGTTCGCCTTCGCGGTGTTCGTGGTGATGGCACCGGCCGTCGCGTCGGTGGTGGACCGTGCCGCGCGGCGCACCCAGCAGGCCGCGCGCGGGCAGCGCGAGGCGGAGACGCTCGGCTTCCTCGCCGGCAGCGTGCTGCGCGGCGAACGGGCGCTGCCCGCACTGCTGGAACGGGTGCGCACGACGTTCGGGATGGAGTCGGTCGCGCTGCTGCGCCGAGAGGGGCCGCGTGGTGTGTGGACGAGCGTCGGCGCGGTCGGCGCCGACCCGCCCACCCGGCCGGACGCCGCCGACGTGGAGGTCCCGATCGACGACTCGCTCGCACTGGTCCTGTCCGGGCGTACGCTGCCCGCCGACACCCGCCGGGTGCTCGGCGCGTTCGCCGCGCAGGCCGCGCTGGTGCTGGAGTGGCGGGCGCTGCGCGCCGAGGCCGAGGAGGCACGCCTGCTCGGCGAGCGGCACAGCGTGGACACCGCCCTGTTCGCCACCGTCGCAAGGGACCTGCGGGCGCCGCTGGTGGCGATCAAGTCCGGATCGTCGGGGCTGCGGGCGGAGGAGGTCGCCTGGGCGCGCGCGGACCGGGCCGAGCTGCTGGCCACCATCGAGGCCGGCGCCGACCGCCTGGACCGACTGATCGGCAACCTGCTCGACATGAGCCGGTTGCGGATGGGCACCATCGAACCGCTGCCCGTCGACATCGCGCTGGACGAGGTGGTGCCGGGCGCGGTGATCCGGGCCACGCACGGCGCGGTGCGGGTGTGCGTCCCGGAGACGTTGCCGACCGTGCGGGCCGATCCGGAGCTGTTCGAGCGGGTGGTGGCGAACCTGGTGGCGAACGCCGTGCTGCACACCCCGCCGGACACGCCCGTGGAGGTGGCCGCCGAGCAGGTCGAGGACCGGATCGTGCTGCGGGTGGTCGATCGCGGCCCCGGTCTGCCCGACGAGGCGAAGGCGCGGGTCTTCGAGGCTTTCGCCCGGCACGGCGACGCGCACCGAAGTCGTGGGGTGGGTCTGGGACTCGCCGTCGCCCGGGGCTTCGCCGAGGCGATGGCCGGCACGCTCACCGCCGAGGACACCCCGGGCGGCGGTCTGACCATGGTCCTGACCCTGGCGGCGTCCACCGGCGCCCACCACCCCGAGGGGTCCCCGCCCTGAGCCCGCGGGCAGACGGGCCGGACCGAACCGGCTCGAACGCGCTCGGGGCGCCGATCTCGAACGGGCGCGTCGGGGTGGGGGGTTGTGCTGAACTGTGGGCATGGAATTCTCCCGACTACTCGACTGTCTCGCGGCCGACTTCGCCCGCCTCCGGGCCGTGTCGGCGATGGACCCCACGGCCGGTGTGCCGACCTGCCCGGGCTGGACCGTGGCCGACCTGACCCGCCATGTCGGCGAGGTGTACCTGCACAAGACGCAGGCCATCCGCGAGGGCGCCGAACCCGACCCGTGGCCGCCGCGGGAGTTGGCGAAGGAGGACCCGATCGCGCTGCTCGACCGCGCGTACGCCGACCTGCGACACGAGTTCGCCACCCACGGCCCGAAGGATCCGGCCGGATCCTGGTACGCCCCGGACCCGACCGTCGGCTTCTGGATCCGGCGGATGGCGCAGGAGACGGTGATCCACCGGATCGACGCCGAACTCGCCGCCGGGGAGCCGATCGCCGAGATCCCCACCGACCTCGCGGTGGACGGCGTCGACGAGTTGCTGAAAGTGTTCGTGGCGTACGGCGTCGCCGAGTGGGGCGACTACTTCACCGGTGTCCTGGCCGAATCGCCGGGTCGCACCTACCTCGTGCGCGCCGACGAGACGGCCTGGCGGGTATCCACCGGACCGGGCCTGTTCCGCGTCGAGGACGGCGCCGGCACCGGCCCGGCGGACGTGACCGTGAGCGGGCCGTCGGCGGCGGTGCTGCGCCGGCTCTGGAACCGGGAGGAGGCCGACGCGACGAGCCCGGTGACGGTCGTGGGCGCCCCGGAAGCGGTCGAGGAACTGCACCGCTGCATCGTCGTCGCCACGCAGTAGTGCCGATCGTGCCCCGCGTCAGCCCCGGACCGCCCGCGGACCGGGGGACCCGGGGCGGGCCCGCGGCGGCTCCGGAGCGGGGGCGACCGCCTCGGCGGCGGCGAGCAGCGTATACAACGCCCGGGACAGCACGGCCAGTTCGTCGACGAGACGGTCCTCTGGGGTAGCCGGGGAGAGGCGCGTGGTACGCCAGCGCAACACCCCGAGGGTCCGGTGGGTCGACTCGACCGCGCTGCGCAACTCGTCGAGCCGCTCCCGGGGGACGGACCCGGAGGACACCATGACAATCTCCTTCGCCGTTCGGCTCGGTGCTCCGTCGAGCATCGCCCCGAGGCACGGGACGGGTGTGGTGCCGGCGCGTGATCCATACGCAACGGATACGCGCACACACCCGAGTGGCCGACGAGGAGTGCGGCGGAGACGATGAAAAGAGCGTGTGCGGGCTTCGCCGCGCGGTTTCGGCCGCCGCCGTCGGCGGCGGATTTCCGGAGAGGTACACATCATGACCATGGCCAGGGACATCATGCACGAGGGCGCGCAGTGGATTCCGCGGACGGAGACGTTGGACCGGGCGGCCCAGTTGATGCTTCGGCTCGACGTGGGCTCGTTGCCGGTCGCCGATGCGAACGAACGACTGTGCGGCATCATCACCGATCGCGACATCGTCACCAAGTGTGTTGCCCTCGGCCACGATCCGGCCAAGGTGACGGCGGGCGACCTGTGCGAGGGCACACCGCGCTGGATCGACGCCGAGGCGGACATCGGCGAGGTGTTGCACGAGATGCAGGAACACCGGATTCGGCGACTGCCGGTGATCGATCACAAGCGCCTGGTCGGCATGATCAGCGAGGCGGATCTGGCCCGGCACCTGACGGACGAGCAGATAGCCGCCTTCGCGGAAAGCGTGTACGCGGCGTCTCGCTAGTCGCCGGCCGCTTTCGTCGACGGCCGTTCCCCGCAGCCCGGTTCGATCTCCCGCGGCGCGGGGGACGGCCGTTGCGCGTGGGCCGGGCGCCGACGCGGTCAGTGGATGGGCACCACGCCCACCGGACACCGCGCGTGGTGCAGGACGGCGTGCGTGGTCGGGCCGAGCCGCATCGGCAGGTGGCCGCGCCTGCGGTGCGCGGCGACCACCACGAGGGCGCTGTCGATCGAGGCGTCGACCAGGTCGCGGCCCGCCGTTCCGTTCATCACCACGGTGTCCACGGGCAGTTCGGGATCCGCGGTACGGATCCTGCCGAGCGCGTTGTCCACCATCCTGATGCGCTCCGCCCGGACCGCCTCCACGTCGATCATGTTCGGCAACACCAGGCTCGGCGCCAGGCCGGTGACCGGGAGCGCCCACGAGTGCACGGCGCGCAGTCCGCCGCCGAGGCGTCGCGCGTGGTCGGCCGCGAAGTCCGCGGCGGGGCCGTCCTCGGGGCCGCCGACGCCGACCACGACGCCGCGCGCGTCCACGGCCGCCGGGGTGTGTACGACGACCACCGGACAACTGCTGTGCGCGCACACCCGCAACGACACCGAGCCCAGGAGCAGCCCGGTGAAGCCGCCGTGTCCACGACTGCCGACCACGACGGTGTCGCACCGGGCACTCGCGGCGAGCAACGACTCGGCGCTGTCGCCCTCGCGGACCGAGGTCTCCACGGCCAACGCGGGAAAGTCCGCGCGGATCCGCGCCGCGGCCGTGTCGATCAGCGCGTGGGCGCGCTCGCGGACCTCGGCACGATGCTGATGGCCGAGCCCGCCGACGGGCACCGCGGTGACGATGTACAGCGGCACCCGGCGCGCGGCGGCGTCCCGCGCCGCCCAGTGCACCGCGTGTTCGGCCGCGGCCGAACCGTCGTGACCGACCAGGACCCCGAGACCGACTTCACTGTGTGGGGACGACATGGCACTCACCTCTAGAGGGCATCCACCCCGCTCATACCCGCTCCGGGGGTACCGGGTTCCACCTGGTTGATGCCCGTTCCGGGGGGTACCGAGTTCCACTCGGTTGATGCCCGCTCCGACGGGTGCCGAGTTCGACGAGATCGACCCGGGACCTCACATTCGGCCGCGCCCACGCGTCTACCCGATACGGAGTCGATACCGAGTCGACACGGTCCGACACACACCAGCACATACCGACACAGGGCCGCGGGCCGCACGCGGCAGCCGTACATCGCAGAGGAGACCGGCATCATGGACACCCGCCACGCGCTCGTGGACACCTCCCTGGGCGCACTGACCGTGGTGGCCGCGGACGACGCGGTCGTCGGGCTCTACTTTCCGGGGCACTGGTACCTGCCGCCCGAGGAGAGCCTGGGCCGCCGGGTCGACCACCACGACGACCCGCTCCTGGCCCGGACCGCGGCCCAACTGGTCGAGTATCTGGCCGGCGAGCGCACCTCGTTCGACGTGCCGACGGCCACCCACGGCGACCCGTTCCAGGAGCAGGTGTGGGCGATGTTGCGGGAGATCCCGTTCGGCGAGACCACGACCTACGGAGCACTCGCCGAGCGGCTGGGCAACAAGGCGCTGGCCCAGTCGGTCGGCCAGGCCGTCGGGCACAATCCGATCTCCATCATCGTCGCCTGTCACCGGGTGGTGGGCAGCGACGGCAAGCTCACGGGCTTCGCGGGCGGCCTCGCCCGCAAACGTACGCTGCTGGATCTGGAGGAGTCCGACGCGTCGAAGGCGGCCCGGCTGTTCTGAGCGCCCACCGGGCACGGGAGCGACGCCGTACGGGATCGGGGAGATGAAGCAACCTTTCGAACGGGTCGTCGACGAACACGGGGACACCGTCCTTCGGGTCTGCCGGGCGATCGTGGGCGTGCACGACGCCGAGGACGCCTGGTCGGAGACCTTCCTCGCCGCCCTGCGCGCCTACCCCGACCTGCCCGAGGACGCCAACGTGCAGGCCTGGCTGGTGACCATCGCGCACCGCAAGGCCATCGACATCACCCGCGCCCGGCGACGGCACGCGGTGGTCACCGACGACCTGCCCGAGCGGCCGTCGACCATCGGCGTGCCCGGCGCGGTCGACCACGAGTTGTGGGACGCGGTCAAGGCACTACCGCCCAAGCAGCGCCGAGCGGTGGCCTACCACCACTTCGCGGGCCTGCCCTACGCGGCCATCGCCGAGATCGTCGGCGGTACCCCGGCGGCCATCCGTCGCGCCGCGTCCGACGGGATCGGGGCGCTCCGCGCCGCGCTGTCCGCACCCACCCCGAAGGAGTAGCACCGTGATCGACACTCGCACCGACGACCCGGACACCTCCGCCCTCCGCGCCCGCGCCGTTTCGGGCCCGGACACCCTCGATCGGCTGCACGAGCGGCTGGTGGCCGCCGCGAGTCGGGATGGGCTCGTGGACGTGGCCTACACCAGCGTGGACACCCCCGTCGGATCGCTCCTGCTGGCCGCCACCGGGACCGGCCTGGTCCGGGTCGCCTTCGAGAGTGAGGACCACGACCTGGTCCTGGACACGCTGGCCGGCCGGCTCGGTCCGCGCGTGTTGCGCGCGCCGGCCCGCCTGGACCGCGCGGCCCGCGAACTCGACGAGTACTTCGCCGGCACCCGGACGCGCTTCGACCTGCCGCTCGACCTTGCGCTGTCCCGGGGATTCCGGCGGCTGGTGCAGCGCCGGCTCGCCGAGATCGAGTACGGGGACACCTGGAGCTACGCGCGGGTGGCGCGCCTGGTCGGCAACCCCGGCGCGGTCCGCGCGGTGGGCACGGCGTGTGCGACCAACCCGCTGCCGATCGTGCTGCCCTGCCACCGGGTGCTGCGGGCCGACGGCACCCTCGGCGGCTACGCCGGCGGCCCGGCCCGGAAGTCCGCTCTGCTGGCCCTGGAGGCCGGCGGCCGGACCGGGGCCCGGTCCGGCGAAACCGGCTAGTCGGCGATCCCGAACGCCACGATCGGGGTCCGGAGGAAGGTTTCGGGCGAGCCGGTTACGACATGTGGACATACAGTGACTTTCATGGACGATTTCTTCGGCGTGTCGGGCGATGAGGCGCCCGGGGACGCGGTGCGCGAGTTGGCCGAACAGACCACCCGCCCGGACTGGGTCGAGCCGGATCCCGCGACGGACCTGGTGCCGCGCCTGCGGGTGGCCTGTGACCTGCCCGGTTCGCCCTGGCGGTTGCGCGGGACCACGCTCCTGCCGGGCGGCATCCTCGCCGTCGACGTCGAGCACGCCCGCCCCCGCAGCCCCCGCCTCCTCGCCGACGCCATCGAGCTGCTGGCCGGCGTCGCCGGCCCGGCCTTCTTCGTGCACCACACCGACGCCGCGACCTTCGACTGCGTCACCGGCACCCTGCGCAGCGACACCCCCGGCCCCGGCCGAGGCTACCTGCTCCGGCTGCGCCTGGTCGCGCCCGGGCCCGACGGCAGGCCCACCCTTCGGGCCCACGCGGAAGCCCTGATCCCCGCGCCCTGATCCCCGCGCTTCGAGCCTGCCGCCGAAACCACGCGGAAGCCGGGCCGGGCACCCGGGAGACCCGGACACCGGTACTCCGGGCGTGGTGCCCGGCGTTGCCGAACTGCCGCCCCGGGCCCGGATATCCGGTGGTTCGACGGCGGCGGGGCTGGTTGGATCCGGGGATGAACAGTCACTTCCCCGAGGGCTACGAGGTGTCCACCGATCCGACGCGGCTCGACGTGGCGACGATCCACCGATGGTTGTCCGAGGACGCCTACTGGGCGCTCGGCCGGCCGCGCGAGAAGCTGGAACGGGCGATCGCCGGCTCGCTCAACTTCGGGGTGTACGACGTCGTTTCCGGCGCCCAGGTCGGCTACGCCCGGGTGATCACCGACCGGGCCACCTTCGGCTGGCTCTGCGACGTCTACATCGATCCGACGGTGCGCGGCAAGGGTCTGGGCACGGCGCTCACGATCGCCGTCCGGGACGAGTTGGCGCCGGACGGGCTGCGCCGGATCATGCTCGCCACCGCCGACGCGCACGGGGTGTACGCCAAGGCGGGTTTCCGACGCCCGGCCTCGACGGACACGTGGATGGTGCTGGGCGAGCAGTGACCGCCGCGCCTGCCCACCCGGCCCGCGGCCGGCGGCCCCGGTCCGGGCGGGACACGGCCGGGCCGGCGGAGGGCCGCAGGCTCATTCGCTCGGGACACCGCCGGGCGCACGGTAGGTGCATGACTTACCAAGGCGACACGATCACGCGGGAGCTCGACGACCCGCTCCCGCCCTCGGCACCCGTAGCATCCCTCGGAAGGACCAGGATCATGTGCTGGCACATTCCCACCTGTCCCACCGCATCGGCCCCCGACCACCTCGCGGCCCACGTCGTCACCAGCCACCCCGAGCAGGGCTGGAGCCTGCTGTGCAACGGGGTGGTGATCTTCGAGGACACCGGCGCGCTGCTGCCCGACGGTGCCGTCGAGGCACCGCACCGGCCGGACCCGGAAGGATCGCCCGTCGACGGGCCCGCCCGGGTCCCGGCGCAGCGCCGACTGGAAACCGCCGGGTAGGCGGGCCGACCGCACCGATACCCACAAAGGACCGCACGCCCCGCGCGTGCGGTCCTCTTCGTGTGCGTCCGGGGAGGCGCGGCGGGTGTTCCAAGGGGTGCGACCGCCTCGTTCGGTCCCGAGGTGTTCCGGGACTCGGGACGGGACTTCGGCCTCAGGTGAACGGGACCCGGGCGCACCGAGGGTTGTGGACACATCGCCCCGCAGTTCCGAACGATAGAGAGAGGCACCCCGTGAGTACTCTGTGCCGGCCCGCCGTGGCCGTCCCCGAGAACATCGTCACGCTGGACGAGTCGATCGACATCGCCCGCCGGCTGCATGCCGACAACCCGCGGCTGCCGCTGGCGCTGCGGCTGATCGGCAACACCGGTGTCCGCAGGCGACACCTCGTGCAACCGCTCGAACAGACCCTGCGGCACCCGGGTTTCGAGGCGCGCAACCTCGTCTACGAGCGGGAGGCCAAGCGCCGGGTGCCGCCCGTGGTCTATCAGGCGCTGGCCAACGCGGAGTTGGGCGTGCGGGACATCGATCTGCTGATCTACGTCTCGTGCACCGGCTTCACCATGCCCTCGATGACCGCCTGGCTGGTCGAGGCACTGGGCATGCGCTCGGACACGCGCCAGTTGCCGATCGCCCAGCTCGGGTGTGCCGCCGGTGGCGCGGCGATCAATCGGGCGCACGACTTCTCCACCGCCTATCCCGACGCCAACGTGCTGATCGTGGCCTGCGAGTTCTGCTCGCTGTGCTACCAGCCCGGCGACGACGACATCGGCTCGCTGCTGTCCGACGGGTTGTTCGGCGACGCGGTGGCGGCGGCGGTGGTGCGCGGTTCGGGTGGTACGGGGGTTCGCCTGGAACGCAACGCCTCCTACCTGATCCCGCACACCCAGGACTGGATCTCGTACGCCGTCAAGGAGACCGGTTTCCACTTCCGGTTGGACAAGCGGGTGCCGGGCACGATGGAGCCGCTGGCGCCGGTGATCGCCGATCTGGTGAGCCGACACACGTGGGACGCCTCGGCGTTGGACTTCTACGTCGTGCACGCCGGCGGCCCGCGCATCCTGGACGACCTGAGCCGATTCCTCGGCGTCGACAAACACGCGTTCCGGCACAGCCGGGCCACGCTCACCGAGTACGGGAACATCGCCAGCGCGGTGGTGTTCGACGCGCTCGACCGGCTGTTCGCCGAGGGTGAGCCGAGTGTCGGCGGGCGCGGCATCGTGGCCGGATTCGGCCCGGGGATCACCGCCGAGATGGCGCTCGGTACCTGGACCCGCGGCGCGCCGCCCGTCGAGCACCGCCGGCGTGGGCGCACCCGGGGCCGGGTCACCGGGCAGCGGTCCGCGCCCGTGCAGCCCGCGACCTCGCCCGTGCACCCGGCGGTCTCGCCCGTGTGGCCGGGATGAGGCCGCCGAGCCGACCGTCCGCCGAACCCAGCACCGGGAGATCTCGATGAACGCGAAAACCTCCGATCCCGCCGATCCCGCCGGGGCGCCGGTCACGGACTGGCTGGCCTGTCCGCGCTGTCGGGCGCTCGTGTACCGCAAACGGTTCGAGCGGGCCGACGGGGTGTGTCCGAGTTGTGGGACGCACGCGCCGCTGAGTGCGGCACGGCGCCTGGACGCGCTGCTCGATCCGGGCAGCGCCCGGCCGTTGACCGCCGCCGAGACGGTGCACGACCCGCTCTCGTTCGCCGATCTGAAGCCGTATCCGGACCGGTTGTCCGCCGCCCGCGCGGCCACGGGGCACGCGGACGCGGTGCGGGTGGCGGCCGGCACGGTGTTCGGGTATCCGGTGGTGGTCGCCGCGATGGACTTCGCCTTCATGGGCGGCAGTCTGGGCGTAGCCGCCGGGGAGGCGGTGGCGATGGCCGCCGAGGTCGCGCTGGCCCGGCGGGCGCCGCTGGTCCTGGTCACCTCGTCGGGCGGGGCGCGGATGCAGGAGGGCGCGCTGGCGCTGATGCAGATGGCCAAGACCGCGGCGGCGATGGCGGCGCTCGACGAGGCCGGCATCCTCACCGTCACGGTGATCGCCGATCCGACCTACGGCGGGGTGGCCGCCTCGTTCGCCACTCTCGCCGACGTGGTGGTGTGCGAGCCGGGGGCGCGGATGGGGTTCGCCGGCCCGCGCGTGATCGAACAGACCATCGGGCAGCGGCTTCCGGACGGCTTCCAGACGGCCGAGTTCCTGCTGCGGCACGGCCTGGTGGACGCGGTGCACCCGCGCGGCGAACTGCGCCGTACGCTCGCGGTCCTGCTGGCCTCGGCGCGCGGACACCTCGACCGCACCGGGCCGCCGCGCGCCGGTCGGGACGATCGGGTCGCGGAACTGCCGCGTCCCGCACCGGCGACGGTGGTGCGCGATCCCGCGCGGCTCGCCGTGCGGTCCGCGCCGGAGGTGGTCGCGGCGGCCCGGGACCTGCGGCGGCCGACCACGCGCGACCACCTCGCGTACTGGATGGACACCTTCGTCGAACTGCACGGCGATCGGGCGGGCGCGGACTGCCCGGCGATCGTCGGTGGCCTCGGCACGGTGGAGAGCCGGTCCGTGGTGGTGCTCGGCCACCAGAAGGGGCACACCACCGCCGAACTGGTGCGGGCCAATTTCGCGATGGCCTCGCCCGCCGGCTACCGCAAGGCGATCCGGCTGGCCCGGCTCGCCGAGAAGATCGGCGTGCCGCTCGTGACGCTGATCGACACCCCCGGGGCGCATCCGGGGATCGAGGCGGAGCAGCAGGGCCAGGCCGGGGCGATCGCGGACTGCCTGCGGGTGTTCACCGGGCTGCGGGTGCCCGTGGTGGCGGTGGTCACCGGGGAGGGCGGCAGCGGCGGGGCGCTGGCGCTCGGCGTCGCCGATCGGGTGTTGATCGGCGCGAACGCGCTCTACTCGGTGATCAGCCCCGAGGGTTGCGCGGCGATCCTGTGGAAGACCCGGGAGGAGAGCCCGGCGGCGGCCCGCGCGTTGGGTCTCGACGCCCGGTCGCTGCTCGAACTGGGCGTGGTGGACGGGGTGGTGCCCGAGCCCGAGGGCGGTGCGCAGGCCGATCCGGCCGCCGCGAGCCTGATCCTGCGAGACGCGGTGCTGGGCACGCTGGACGAACTCGCCGTGCTCGATCCGGCCGAACGGGTGCGCCGACGGCGGCGGCGACTGCGCGGCTTCGGACTGCCCGGGCCGACCGCGACCGGTTCGGACCGGGCGCGCTTCGAGGACACCGACGAGGAGGAATCGGCATGACCGGCGCCGACCACCAAGGCCCGGCGGCCACCCTGGCCGCACTGCACGCCGCGCTCGACCGGGTGTTGCACGATGCCTCGCGACCGCCCACGCACGTCGTGGTGCGGTCCGGAGGGGAGAGCATCGAGCTGACCTGGTCGGCCGCGGTCGCCCCGCCGCCCGCACCCGAGGCGGTCCCGCCCGCGCCGGTCGAGGCGCAGCGAGAGCCGGCGGCGAGCGAGGGACACCTCGTCCGCGCCCCGCTGGTCGGCACCTTCTACGCCGCGCCCGAACCCGGCGCGCCGCCGTTCGTCGCGGTCGGCGACCTCGTCGAGGCGGGGCAACAGGTGGCCATCATCGAGGCGATGAAGCTGATGAACCCGATCGAGGCGGACCGCGCCGGTCGGGTCACCGCCGTACTGGTCAAGAACGGCGACGGGGTCGGCTACGACGAGCCGCTCTTCGAACTCGACTGCGACGGGCAGGGGTGAACCACCGTGTTCGACACCGTATTGATCGCCAACCGCGGCGAGATCGCGCTGCGCGTGGTGCGCACCTGCCGGGACCTGGGCATCACCAGCGTGGTGGTGCACTCGGGGGTGGACGCGGATTCGGCCGCGGCGCGGGCCGCCGACCGGCGGATCAACATCGGCCCGGCCGATCCGCGCCGAAGCTATCTCTACGCTCCGGCGGTGATCGAGGCGGCCCGGCTGACCGGGGCGCAGGCCGTGCATCCCGGATACGGATTCCTGTCCGAGGACCCGGACTTCGCCACGATCTGCGCGGAGAACGGGCTGGTCTTCGTCGGCCCGGCGGCCGAGGTGATGGCCCGCCTCGGCGACAAGTCCACCGCTCGGCAAATGATGGCCGACGCCGGGCTGCCGGTGGTGCCGGGCTCGCGCGAGCCGGTGGGCACCGCCGACGAGGCGGCCGAGGTGGCGCGGCGGATCGGCTACCCGCTGATCGTCAAGGCGGTCGCGGGCGGGGGCGGGCGGGGGATGGCGGTGGTGCGCGACGCCGGCGCGCTGCTGCCCACGTTTCGGGCCACCCGCGCCGCGGCTCAGGCGGCGTTCGGCGACAACCGCGTATATATGGAGCAATACCTGTACGGCGCCCGGCACATCGAGATCCAGGTTCTGGCCGACGGGCACGGCAACGTGGTGCATCTCGGCGAGCGTGACTGTTCGGTGCAGCGCCGACATCAAAAGCTGGTCGAGGAGTCGCCGGCTCCGGAGTTGCCCGCCGGCCTGGCCGATCGCCTGGCCGGCTACGCGGTGGCCGGGTGCCGGGCCGCGGGGTATCGCGGCGCCGGCACCTTCGAGTTTTTGGTGCGTGGCGCGGAGGCGGCGTTCATCGAGGTGAACTCGCGGATCCAGGTGGAACATCCGGTGACCGAGATGGTCACCGGGATCGACATCGTCCGCGAGCAGCTGCGCATCGCCGCCGGGGAACCGCTGGGCTTCGACCAGGATCGGGTGGAGCGGCGCGGGGCCTCGGTGGAGTGTCGGATCAACGCCGAGGACCCGGCGCGCGACTTCGCGCCGTGCCCCGGCACGCTGACCGGATTCCGGGCGCCGGGCGGGCCGTTCGTCCGGGTCGACACGCACGCGTTCCCGGGGGCGCAGGCCCGCCCGGAGTACGACTCGCTGCTGGCCAAGGTGGTCACGTGGGGGCAGGACCGGGATCAGGCGCTGGCCCGGATGCGCCGGGCGCTGGGCGAATTGAGGGTGGAGGGACCGGGCGTGCACACCACGGCCGGGCTGCTTGCCGACGTGCTCGACGACCCGGACTTTTGTGCGGGCCGCCACGACACGACCCTGCTCGATCGACGGTCGGCGTCCTGACGACGGGGCATCCGGCGCGTCGACGGGGGTGCCCCGTCCGGGCCGGGTATCGGCTTGCGAAGCCGGGCCCGGCCCGAGCCTTCGAGGCGTCGGCCGGTTCGGTGCGCCGGATGTCCACATGATCTCGCCCCCATCGCCGGACGCGATGGGGGCGAGATTCTCGCTGTTCGACTGTTTCCCGACGTCCGGATCCCGATGTCACCGACCGGGTGGATCGGGATCCGCGACGATGGGCGCTCCGCTGGTGTGCCGGGCCTACGGTGGGTAGCGGTGGCCCGGGTCGGAGGTGGGCGAACTGCCCGGTGCCGACGGCCGGTGTGGCTTGCCCGGTTTCCCCGGTTTCCCCGGTTTCCCCGGCTTCGACGGGTGTTCACCACCCGGCTTGTCCGGTTCGCTCGGGTCGGGCAGCACGAAGCACTTCGGGTTCGGCGGAGTGCACGAGGCACCCTTGTCGATCCCATTCGGCTCGGATGGCTGTTCGCCCTTCGGGTGGGAATGGTGCGACATGTCGTCCTCCGTAGTAGTTGGGTGGGGATGCGGTGCTCCTGTTCTGCGACCGCTCCTCCACTCTCACGCAGCGCCGTCCCGGGCGCATGTGATCACGGTCCCGGCCCGGTCCGGGGCATGTCCCGGGTGTGTGGGCCGGGGCGCGGGATCACCGCACGCACGGTGGTGCCGTATTCGTCCCGGGTCGCGGTGAAGGTGCCGCCCAGCTCCTCGGCCCGATCGGCCATCGAGCGCAACCCCACCCCACCACCCGCGGCATCGGGGCCGGCCGGGTCGGGAGGCAGGCCCACACCGTCGTCGGTGATCTCGACGGTGACCCGGGTCTCGCTGATCCGGACCGCGAGCGCGGCGCGTCGGGCGCGGGCGTGCCGCACCACGTTGTTCAGTGCCTCGCCGCAGATCCGGTAGACCGCGACCTCGACGGCGGGGGCCAGTTCCGGCGGCGGGTCGGGGTCGAAGGTGATCTCGATCCGGGGGTGCCCGTCGCGGCCGGTGTCCAGGCGGTGTGCGGCGTCGCGGAGCGCGCCGGCCAGGCCCAGGCGCAGCAGCGCGGCGGGGGCGAGTCCGTCGGTGATCCGGCGCAGTTCGGTGATCGCCTCGCCGATCCCCTGCGAGGCGATCACGAGGGTGCCGGCGGCGGGGGTGTCGGGAGGTACGCAGGCTCGGGCGGTGTCGACCTGGAGGCGGGTGCCGGACAGCGCGGGGCCGAGGCCGTCGTGCAGGTCGTGCCGCAACCGGCGGCGGGCCTCCTCGCGGGCGAGCACGATGCGCTCGCGGCTCTCCTGCAACTCCTCGTACAGGCGTAGCGACGCGATGGCGGGGGCGGCCTGGTCGGCGAGGAAACGCAGCAGGTCCATGTCCTGCCGGTCGAGCGTGGTCTGGCCGACGCGTGGCGGTACGGACAACCGGCCGATGACGGCCCCCTCGTAGGCGAGCGGGAATTCGGTGCAGTCCTCGGGGAGAGTGCCCAGCCGGGCGAGTTCGCGTTCGCCGCGCCGGGTGTCGACGACGACGCTCGCACCGGGCAGGCCGAGGGTGTGTACGACGGTGCGGCACAACAACTCGGGGGCCGCGCCGGGAGCGACCGCGCGACTGAGCTGTTCGGCCAGGTCGCGGACCACCTGGTAGGGCTTGGCGCGTTCGCCGTAGTAGAAGCGATCGACCAGGCGCGCGCCCCAGCCGACGGTCGGGCGCAGCAGCGCACCGATGACGAGCGCGCCGCCGGCCACCACGATGGCGCCGGAGCTGTCGGCGCCGGGCAGGCGGTCGGACAGTTGCACGGCGATCGCCAGGTATCCGCCCATGAGCACCGCGGCCAGCGCGAACGCGGCCAACGCCCGGGAGACGGAGCGGTCCAGATGTCGGCGTCGGTCCCGGGCGAAGGCGTACGCGAAGGAGAGCTGCCACACGACGATGCCCCCGTAGATCAGGAAGTTGTAGATCGAGTCCGAGAGTTCGAGGTGGTAGCCGAGGAATTCCACGGCGAGCCAGAACACGTAGGGCAGCAGCGGCAGGAAGCGCACCGCGTGCGGGCCGGGGGAGCGCACCCAGCGCACCGTCATGATGGTCAGGCTCACGGCGATGACCAGGGGCGGGATCAGATCCTGGTGCGGGGTGACCCAATCGTTCAGCCACCGTTCCGCGTCGGCCCACACGCCCTGGTCCAGGAAGCCGGGCAGCCCGTACCAGTCGAAGCCGGCGTAGTCGCGGTAGGCGTGTACCGCGCTCCACACCACGACCAGCGCGACCCAGACCCGCACGACGCGGGAGCGTGGCAGTCGGCCGTCGGGGAGCCACAGGGGCAGCGCGTACATGGTGAACAAGTACACGGTGTCGGCGATCAGCCACAGCACGATGGCGAAGGCGGACCACCCCGGACCGGCGTCGGCGAACACCGCGCCGAGCAGGACCGCGTAGCCGACGGTGACCGCGACTCCGGTATAGAGCAGCAGGCGGCCCAGACCGGGCGCGGAGCGACGGGCGAGCACGAACAGGCCGGACAGCGCGAAGCCGCAGCCGAGCAGGACGAACACACCGGTCAGGCCGGGGTTGGGGGCCAGGCGCGGGTCGTCGAGGTGGGTGATCAGCAGGACCAGGGCGACCAGGCAGCTCAGCAGGCTGACGGCGCCCGCCCCGTAGACCCGGGCGGGTCCCGCCCGTTGCTCCAGCGCGGTGATGGGCATGTGGCCTCCTCACGGGACGTCGGCGGGGGACGTCGCGGACGAGTGGAGCCGGGGCGTCCCCGGCGGATCCGACGCGTGGGTGCCATCTGCGTTCGCCGGTCCCAGCGTGCGGCTCCCGTGGTCCCGGGCGCGGGAGGCACCGGTCCCGAGGCGGTCCCGAGGTGGGTCGGGACACCGGGGGCCGGGTGAGCGGGGAGCGGCCTTGGCGGGCGCCGATTCAGGGTTCGGTGGGGTGGTCGGCGCCCAGACCGACGTCGCGGGCCCGGGCCACCGCCTCGGCGCGGGTGCTCACGTGCAGCTTTTCGAAGATGTGGGTGATGTGGTTGCGCACGGTCTTCTCGGCGAGGAAGAGCCGGCGCGCGATGCGGCGGTTGTCCAGGCCGCGGGCGAGCAGGTCGAGCACCTCGCACTCGCGGTCGGTCAGCTCGGGGAAGACCCGCTCGCCGCCACGCCCTGCGGTGCCCGCGAGCAGTGCGGTCAGCCGGGGTACGGTCTGCGCGCCGAAGACAGCGCCGCCGGCGGCGACGGTGCGCACGGCGTGCAGCACCTCGTCCCGGGCGGCGCCCTTGACCAGATAGCCCCCGGCGCCCGCGCGTATCGCGGCGAGCAGGCTGCCGTCGTCGTCGGACATGGTCAGCACCAGGACCGGCACCGGCGTGTCGGCGACCAGGGCGCGGGTGGCCTCGATGCCCGAACCGTCGGGCAGGTTGAGGTCCATCACGACCAGGTCGGGCCGATGTTCGGCGACCGCCGGGATCACCGCGGCGGCGGTCTCCACCTCGGCGATCACGACGATGTCACCGGCGCTCTCCAGGGCCGCCCGCAGGCCGGCGCGGAACAGCGGATGATCGTCGACGATCACGATTCGCAACGGCACGGACCCGCATTCACCAACCACGCGGTACATACTACGCGTGAAAAGACCGTCACATTCCGTAAGTTCCGCATGTGGCGACGCCGGCGTCGCCACCCGGTCGGCCCGAGCCCGCGTGACCTGTCCCGCTGCTGGTGAGCCAATCCCAGTCGTTCCGAACCATCCGGAACGGTTCACATCGCCGGCTCCATGCAGTGAAGTCTGACCAGCAGCGATTCGACGGCGCCCCTTCAGTCCGAAGCGAGCAGGGACAACAGGGAGACCGGGGCGTCGGTCAGCGCGGCGTGCAGGGCCAGCAGGACACCGGCGGCGCCGGTGGCCAGATCAGCGGAGAACCGCAACATGTGGGCGCCGGGGATCAGGAGTTTGCCCGAGTCGTGGATGCCGTGCCAGGCCAACCGGGCGGCCTGGGCGGTGACCGCAGCGCGTGGTGCGCCGAGCGCGGCGAGTGCGGCCGCCAGCCCGGCCCGCCCTTGCAGCAGGCCTGCTTCCCGGACGAACAAGTTCGTGCAGGCCAGCCGGGTACCGGCGACAAAGGCGGTGATTTCGGGGTCGTCCTCGTCGGCCGCCGCGAGGTAGGCGTGGGCAACCGTGGCGATACCGGCGCTGCCCATACCCAGGTAGACGAGGTAGCGATTGCCCGACCGCTGCACCTGGACGGTTCCGTCCGGTCGGGTCACGCATCGTGACATGTCTTGGGCAAGGGCGGCGCGGGAAGCGCGGAGCCATTGGGTGTCGCCCGTGGCTTGGTGGAGCGCGAGATGCAGGAGTGCCGGGCCGCTCATGCCGAGGAGCAGTCCGGCCTCGTCCGGTGGGTCTGCCGGCTCGTCGGCCAGGCGCGCACCGATGCGAAGTGCCGCTGTGAGGTTGCCCAGTTTGAGGTGGACGAGCCCCACCCCGGCCGCTCCGGTGGCAAGTCCCCTCGCCGATGGAGGCGGTTCGGCGGCACGGTCGGCCAGTTCGAGGGCTTCCTCGCGGCGGCCGAGGTCCGCCAGCACGGAGGCGGCGCCGTGCAGGCCGTGGAAGAGCCCCCCGCCGGCGTTCGCGTCGGCGCTCCGTGCCGCCGTGAGCAACCAATCGGTGTATGTCTCCGGGACTGGTTCGCCGATTCGGTGGAGGGCGCCCAGTACACCCGCGGCGCCGTGCGCCAGCGTGTGCCCGCCATACGTGAACATCTCGGGGGAGCCCGGGAACAGCCGGTCGGTGCGTTCGGGGGTCGCGGCGGAGAGTACACCGGCTGTCAGGGCCCGACGCAGCGCCGGCCAGTCCGGGTGGGCGGCGAGGCCGTCCAGCCAACCCGCGTCATGGTCGGGAATGCCGAACAAGGCTCGTACGACGTTCTCGTCAACGTCGGGGGCGGGCATTGGTTCTTCGGCGGGAAACGGGTACCGGTCGATGACCAGTCGCACCATGGTGGTGGCTTTGCCTGGATGCCGCTCCCGCAGCTCGGTCATCGGCATCAGCATCCAGAGCCTGAGCATCCCCAGCGTGTGCAGGTCGGCCTCGGCGCCAGTGAGGTGGGCAGGCGGGGTGAAGCCGGTTGCGCCAGGGCGTGGGGCGGCCGGTTCATCAAGGGCTGCGGCATACTCGAAGTCGATCAAGGCGGCCGAGCCGTCCGGGCGGATGATGACGTTGCTGGGGTGCAGATCCCCGAACGCGATGCCGTTGGCGTGTACGGCAGTGAGAGCCTTCCGGATGCTGCCCACCACACCATCCACCCATGCAACGTAGTCGGCCAGATCCTGTCGGGTGTGCCCGACATGGACCAGAGGGCTTCGAGCGATGACCGCGTGCAGCAGCGTCTCGCCCTCTACGTACTCTTCTGCCAGATACAGATGTCCCCAGATTTCGTGCAGTCCGAATACCCGAGGGACGCACGGCAGTCCAGCAAGGCGGCGTAGTGTGGCGTACTCCCGGCGCAGCCGCTCCTGGGCGTCTGCACCAAATGGGTCCAGCCCGCTGTGCGGCCGAGCCTCGCGCAGGACAAGGCGGTCGCCGGTGCGAGGATCGTCGGCCAGGTAGACGCCGCCGGCATTGGTGAAGTGAAGGGCATCACGTACCACGTAGGGCGGGCCGGACTCTGTGTTGTTCTCACGAGCGTCCATGTGAGGCACGAGCACGTCAGGAATCGTCGCCCAGGTCGGGATGCGAAATACCGGCCGTCGCTCGTCGTGTTCGAATGCTCCGGACGGCCCCCGCAGTACTGCAGTCGGCACGCCGTCCGGCCCAGGACGGTACCGAGGGCGGAAGGCGCCGTAGCGTACGTGCACCGGGCTGCTGCCGATACGCAGGTCGCTGAGGATGTAGGGACCGCGCCTGCCCACCAGCGCGGCGGACAACTCCTCGACCAGCTTGCCGAACTGGGCGTCGTCCGCCGGGTAGATGGTGAGGAATTTGCCACTGCTGGACCGCGGAGTATGTGTCGCGGACATGATCCGTAGCATGTCCGGGCTACGTAGGAACTTGAACGGCACACCAGCGTCGAAGCAGATATCGGAGGCGGCGGCCAACGTGCTGCGAGCCTCTTCCGGGACGGCGGCGAGGTGGATTTTCCACCCTTGCTCGGGTGATTGATGATCGAGGGGGGTGAGCACGGTCCAGATGCCCTGAGCCGAGCAGCGCCATCCGCTGGGAGCTTCGGGGAGCGTGAAGTGCGTACCCGCGTCGGCCAAGTGGTAGAGGGCCTCGTAGTAGCGTCGGTCTGCCTGACAGTAGAGCTGGGTGGTCTGTAGGTCGGGCACAGGCTGCTCTTTCCCTGGTCCGGGGTTCGGGCGGAAGGGCCCGGCAGGTACCGACCCGCCCGGGTACCGCGTCCCGCCGGCTCAAGTGCCCGACCGTTGACAGGCCCGGGGCGCCGGCAGTGGGACGATACGACAGAAAGCCGGGGCACCCGTTGGGGCCCGGCTGAACCGTTCGGTGATACGCCCCGCCCTCGAAGTAAAGGCGGGGCGATTCAAGGCTTCCTGTAGGGCACGGAATTCGTGCCGCAGGCCGAGAGTTTGTGATATATCACTACTCGGCGGAGCTTGTGATGATGACGCTGAGCAGGCTGAAACACGTGCTGGCTTCGAGATCCTGCCCGGGGCGACCCTGTCGCTCCAGAATCCGATCCAGGGAATGGCCGATGGATTGCTCTGCCAGCTTCTTCACGTTTTCATACTCGGGGCCTTCGAGGATCTTTGAGACAGTCGATTCGCTTCCCATGGCGTTTTCTCCTGTGTGTGGGAGGGGGGAGACCTGCTGGTTCCGGCCGCGTTCCTTCCGCCTGCCATCTTTTCAGGTCCGTATAGGAAGCTATACCCGATTCGTCGGTATGGCCTGAGATGGGCCGCCATTCGAGGGCGGACCGTAGTCGTTTGGCGCAACAGCCCAGAGTTCCGCCGGCCCGCCTTCATTGCGACAGGACACCGGTCGCCCCGAGCCCGCGCCACGCCCGCCGATCGACCCGGTTGTGGCGCAACTGCCCCAACCGGTCAGGTTTTCCGGGCATGGCCCTAGGAACCGCCGGCACCCGTCGCTACCCTCCAGCGCATGATTTCCACGGTTGTCTGGGGTACCGGCAACGTCGGTCGCGCGGCCATTCGAGCCGTCGAGGCCCACCCGGCGCTCGACCTCGCGGCGGTGCTCGTGCACAACCCGGACAAGGTCGGCCGCGACGCGGGCGAACTCGCCGGACTCGACGGGACGCTGGGGGTCGCGGCGACCGACGACATCGACGCGGTGCTGGCCGCCGGGCCGGGGGCAGTGGTGTACGCGGCGTCGGGCGATATCCGCCCCGACGAGGCGCTGGCCGACATCGTGCGGGCGATCGAGGCCGGCGCGGTGGTGGTCACGCCCGCCCTGTACGCGCTCTACGATCCGACCAACGCCCCGGCGGAGCTGCGCGATCCGGTGCTGGCGGCGATCGCGGCGGGCGGCGGTTCGTTGTTCGTCTCGGGCGTCGACCCGGGGTGGGGCAACGACGTACTGCCGCTGCTGATCAGCGGATTGGGCACCACGGTCGACGCGATCCGCTGCCAGGAGATCTTCGACTACTCCACCTACGACCAGGAGGACTCGGTCCGCAACCTGGTCGGCATGGGCCAACCCATGGACTACGGCGCGCCGATGTTGTGGCCGGAGATGCCGACCATGGTGTGGGGCGGGCAGATCCGGCTGATGGCCCGGGCGCTCGGGGTGGAACTGGAGGAGATCCGCGAGACGATGGACCGTCGGGCGCTGGAGAGCACGGTGCGGACCTCGACGATGGGCGAGTTCGCGGCGGGCACACAGGGCGCGGTGCGGTTCGAGGTGCAGGGCATCGTCGAGGGCGAACCGCGCATCGTCATCGAACACGTCACCCGGATCCACCCGTCCTGCGCGCCCGACTGGCCGACGCCGCCCGACGGGGCCGGGGCGCACCGCGTGGTGATCGAGGGCCGGCCGCGGATCGAGGTCACGGTGGAGGCCACGGACGAGGGCGAGAACCGATCCGCCGGCGGCAACGCCACCGCCGTCGGGCGCCTGGTGGGCGCCATCGACTGGCTCGTGGCCGCCGAACCCGGGCTCTACGACGCACTCGACATTCCCCTTCGGCCGGCCGTGGGCAAACTGGGAAGGAAACACGCATGAGGATCGACATCCCCGAGGACAAGGACCCGATCGCCTACGTCTGGGGCGAGATGGTGCCGGAGATCGGCATCGCCGCCTCGACCTTCTCGATGAAGGTCTACGACCACAGCACGCTCGGACTGCGTGAGTTCGAGGCCGCGCGGTTGCGGATCGCGCAGATCAACGGCTGTGTGTTCTGCCTGGACTGGCGCACCGAACGGGACGGGGAGAAGGTCGAGGACGGCTTCGACGAGGCGGTCGCGCAATGGCGCACCACCGAGGTCTTCGACGACCGCACCCGGCTGGCCGCGGAGTACGCCGAGCGTTACGCGGAGGACCACCACAACCTGGACGACGAGTTCTGGGCCCGGATGTCCGCGCTGTACAGCCAGGCCGAGATCGTCGAACTGAGCATGGCGATCGGCTCCTGGCTGGCGTTCGGCCGGCTCAACCACGTGCTCGGCCTCGACACGGTGTGTGTGCTGACGCAGCACTGACGCCGAGCGGCCGGGCGCGGTCGCCCCGGTCGCCCGGTCGGCGGGCGACCGGGGCGGATCCCTCCCCATACGAGCGTTCGTATGGATCGGGAAGGCGCGTGGGACGATGGAGGTATGAGTCCGACACGTCCCGATTCGGCAGCCGGGTCGGCCCGCGAGCCGGTGGATCCGGTCGATGCCGACGATCCGGTCGATCGTGTCGACCCGATGGAGCCGGTGGATCCGGTCGCGTCCGGGACGACCGATCGGCGGCTGTTGCGCGGTGCTCGGGCTCGGCAGGTGATCGCGCGGCACGCCGTCGACGTGGCCTCCATGGAGGGGCTGAACGGTCTCAGCATCGGTCGCCTGGCCGGTGACCTGGGGCTGAGCAAGAGCGGCATCGCCACCCTGTTCGGCACCAAGGAGAAGTTGCAGCTCGCCGCCGCGGCCTGGGCGCACGCCGCCTTCCTCGACGCGGTCGTGCGTCCCGCCTCCGCCGCCCCGCGCGGCGCCGCGCGACTGCGGGCGCTGATCGAGCACTGGATCGGCTACGCCGAGACGCCGCTGTTTGCGGGCGGCTGCTTCTGGGCCGCCAACCTCCCCGACTTCGACAGCCGGCCCGGCCCGATCCGGGACGAACTGCTGCAACACCACCGCGGCTGGTTGGCCCTGCTCGCCGGAGAGGTGCGCCAGGCCGTCGAGGCCGGTGAGATCGTGGACCCCGACGCGGACCTGGCGGCGTTCCAGATCGACGCGGTGCTCACCGCGGCCAACACCGCGCTGCGCCTGGGCGACGCGGACGCGCCGGGCCGGGTCCGCCGGATCGTGGACACGCTGCTCGTGCCGCCGGCGTGAGGCGCGGGTGCGCGCGGCGGGTCAGGCGGCCCACGGCGGGGTGAACGGCTCCTGGCCGGCGAGCAGGCCCAGGCCGCCGACCGGGAGGATCGCCACCGCCTCGAACGGGTCCGGGCCGGGATTGGCGAGGGTGAACAGCGTCTCGGCCGGGACGATCAGCGCGTCGCCGGGTCCGAGGTCGAGGGTGTCGCCGTCCATGGTGACGACGGCCCGGCCGGAGAGCGCCACGAAGATCTCCTCCCGGGACAGGGCGTGTGGCGGACCCGCCGCGCCGGGCTTGAGGATTACCCGCCAGGCCGAGTTCTCGCCGGAGCCCCGGCTGGGGGCGGCCAACCCTACGAAGGTGGCGTGGTCGTTGTCGAAGACGGGGGCGTCGGCGGCTTTGACGAGCGGCATGGTGGTTCCTCCGGGTGATATCAACGGCTATGGTGAGCATCCTGAGTGTTCAACCGGGGTTGACAACCAAGGTGTGTAACCAGAGTTGAACATATGCGGGAGAGGCCGTCAATGGATTTCGGATTGTTGCTCGGGCACGCCTACGAGTCGTTCGTCCAGGAACTGCACGCGCACCTGACCGCCAACGGCGCGACCGTCGTGGGCGCGTCGTACGGCTTCGTGCTGCGCACCCTGGACGTGGCGGCGGTCACCACGAGCCAACTCGGCGACCGGCTCGGGATCACCGCGCAGGGGGCGGCGAAGATCGTCGACGACATGGTGGCGGCAGGATACGTGGAACGGCGGCCCGACCCGGCCGACGGTCGGGCCAAGCGGCTGTACCTGTCCCCGCAGGGCCGGGAACTGCTCGATCGGGTCCGGGCGTTCCACGCCGACTTCGAACGCCGCCTGGCCGAACGGCTCGGTGCCGAGGAGGTGGCGACCACGCGCGAGGTGTTGTCCCGCGTCGTGGCGACCACGCCCGACTCCACGCGCCTGTTCCGGTCCGTGTGACCGCCTCCGGACACGATGGAGTCGTGGGGGGGGGGGGGGGGGCGGCCCGGGGGGGGGGGGGGGGGGGGGGGGGCCGACCACGCCGCCCCGCAAGTGCAACAGGCCGGGCAGGACCGCCG
>NZ_JBSHGZ010000009.1:119759-228065 GCF_053618075.1 Embleya sp. NPDC055664 | reverse complement strand
CCGGGTGGGGGCCCCCCCGCCCCCACCCCCGCGCGCGTTGGGGGGGGGTGGCCCCGCCCCCGCACCGTTTGGGGGGGGGCGGGGGGCCCGCGCCACGACTCGGGTTCGGGGTGGGGCGGGCGGGCTCAGACCACGCCGGCCGTCATGTCCATCAGGCGGGACAGGACCGCGTCGCCGGAGGCGGTGACGCCGTCGTGCTCCCACTCGTTGGTGACCCAGGTCCGGACCGCGCCGACCTCGCGGGCGGTGCGCAGGGACAGGCCGGCGTCGACGTACATGTCGTCGTGGTAGACGATCGCCGCGACCGGGACCCGGTTGGCGGCCAGCCGCGCCGGGTCGTACAGCGGCGCCCAGTCGGCGCGTTCGGCGAGCAGGTGGGCGGCCTCGGCGAACGGGCGCAGGCCGGCGATCTCGTCGAACATCCAGGGGTGGATGGTCTCGCCGGTGAGCAGCAGCGGGTCCGCGTCGTCGGCGAAGTCCGCCAGCGCGGTGTGGGTCCGCTCGGCGGCCCATCCGGTGGCGCCCGCGCCCTGGGCGTAGATGGACTCCTGGAGCACCGCGTACAGCGGGTTGTCGACGAACCCGGTCAGCGTGGCCACCTGGCGCAGGAAGGTGTCGGAGAGTTCGCCGGTCGTGGGGTCCAGGGCCTCGTCGAGCAGCCAGTGCACCCGCTCGAAGCCGTCCCCCATGCCGAACACCTGGCCCAGGGTGCGCAGTCGACGCACCGTCAGCACATCGCCGTCGGGCAGTCGTACGCCACCGCCGGCGACCGTGTCGGCGATCCGGCGCAGCCGGGCCACGTCGTCCGGGTAGCGCTCGCGGAACTCGGCGTTCTTGTCCCGGATGCGCGGGTAGGTCAGCGCGTACACGTCGTCGGCCGTGGCGGACAGGCCGGGCAGGCCGCCGGTGATGTGGCAGCGGCGCAGTCCCTCCGGGGCCAGCGACAGGTAGCTGAGCGTGATGAACCCGCCGTAGCTCTGACCGAGCGTCTCCCAGGGCTCGTCGTCGCACAACGCACGGCGGATCGCCTCGGCGTCGGCGACGATCGAGTCGGCGCGGAAGTGCGCGAGGTGGGAGGCCAGTTCGTCGGCGGAGCGGAACCGGGCGGCGGCCCGGGCGGTCACCGGGGCGCTGCGTCCGGTGCCGCGCTGGTCCAGGAGCAACACGCGGTGGGTCCTGGTGGCGTGCCGCAGCCAGCCGGGAGAGCCGGAGATCGGCCGCGGCGACTTGCCGCCCGGGCCGCCCTGGAGGTAGAGCAGCCAGGGGAGCTTCTCGTGGGCGCGGGCGGGATCGACGACCTCGCGGGCGAAGACGTCGATCCGGGGGCCGGTCGGATCGTGGTGGTCCAGCGGCAGCGGGAACACGTGGTCGGTGATCGTGTATCGGTGGTTCATGGGGGAGTTCGCCCTAGTCTTCCGGTGTGGACTCGCGCGCCCGGTCGGACCAGAGCGAGCGGATGTGGCCCAGGTGTTCGCTCATCGCGCGGCGTACGCCGGCCGCGTCTCCGGCGAGCAACAGGTCGAGGATCTCCTCGTGTTCGCGGGCCGAGGCGACCAGCGCGCCGCGTTCGGCGAGTTGGGTGAGGCCGTACAGGCGCGAGCGCTTGCGCAGGTCGCCGACCACCTCGACCAGGCGGCGATTGCCGCCGAGTTCGAGCAGGCCGAGGTGGAACTGGCGGTCGGATTCGAGGTATCCGATCAGGTCGCGGCGTTCGGCGGCGGCCACGATGGCGGCGGCCACCGGGCGCAGTGCCTCCAGGGCCGCGTGGTCGGCGGTCTCGGCGAGGCGTTCGATCACCGGGATCTCGATCAGCGCCCGGATCTCGGTGTATTCGTCGAGGTCGCGGCCGGACAGCGCGGTCACCCGGAAGCCCTTGTTGCGGACCACCTCGACCAGACCCTCCTTCACGAGGTCGAGCATCGCCTCGCGTACGGGGGTGGCCGAGACGCGGAACTGGGCGGCCAGGCTCGGTGCCGAGTAGACGACGTCGGGGCGCAGCTCGCCGGCGATCAGGGCGGCACGCAGCGCGTGTGTGACCTGATCGCGCAGACTGCGGTGTTCCCGCACGGACGGCAGGTTCAGCGAGCCCGGGGTGTCCCCGGCGCCGTTCCCGAGGACGTGCCCGCTCGATACTTCGGCGTCCGCGCTCATCTGGTGTGTCCCTCCTCGGGACCGGATACGATCCGGCCTTTGTACGATGTGCAATGGCACAGCGTAGCCGCCACCGCGCCCGAAGCCTCCTTTCCGTCGTGATCTCTTTGTGCGCCGGTGCGCCGACCGGGCGCCCCGGCGGGTCCGGCCGTGGGTCGACCGCGCGGCTACGGCGTGCCGGTGGGGTCCGCCGGGAGCAGGCTCACGGTGCGTACCGAGGTGTAGAAGTCGGCGGCGGCGCGGCCCTGTTCGCGGGGGCCGTGGCTGGATGCCTTGGTGCCGCCGAAGGGCATGTGGAAGTCGACGCCCGTGGTCGGCGCGTTGACCTTGACCAGGCCGGTGTCGATCCGGTCGACCACGGTCAGCGCGGCGTCGAGGTCGCGGGTGTGTACGGAGGTGACCAGGCCGTGCGGCACGTCGCGGGCCAGTTCCAGGGCCTCGGTGAGGTCGGCGGCGGTCTGCAGGACGGCGACCGGGCCGAAGACCTCCTCGCGCAGGATCGGGTGGCCGGCGGGGACCCGCTCCAGGATGGTCGGGGCGGTGTACCAGCCCGGGCCGTCGGGGGTCTCGCTCGTGGCCAGGACCCGGGCGCCGGCGCCGGTCGCGGCGTCGATCGCGGTGCGTACCCGGTCGCGGGCCGCCTCGCCGATCACCGGTCCGCACACCGTGGCGGCGTCGCGGGGGTCGCCCACGGTCAGGGCGCGCGTGGCAGTGGTCAGGGCCGCGCGCAGCGGCTCGGGGTCGCCGACCACGATGATCCGGCCGGTGGCGGTGCACTTTTGGCCCGCGTAGCCGAACGCGGCGGCGATCAGTTGGCCGGCGGTGGTGCGCACGTCGGCGTCCGGGAGCACCAGCGCGGCGTTGCAGCCGCCCAACTCGGCCTGTACCGGGATGCCCCGGGCGGTGGCGGCGCGGACCACCTCCTGCCCCACGGCGGTGGAGCCGGTGAAGGAGACCACGTCGGCGGTCTCGACCACGGCCGCGCCGGTGGCGGCCTCGCCGGGCAGCACGGTGAACACGTCGGCGGGCAGCACCTCGGCCAGCAGTTCGGCCAGGCGCAGCGCGCAGCCCAGGGCCTGCGGAGCGGGCTTGAGCAGGACGGCGTTGCCCGTGGCGAGCGCGGGCGCAGCCTTCCAGAGCGGGATGGCCAGCGGGAAGTTCCACGGCGTGATCAGCCCGGCCACGCCGTGCGGGCGGCGGCGGGTGAGCAACAGGCCGGGGCCGGCGGCGGGTTCGTGCACCGTGCCGACCGGGTCGTAGGCCTGCTGGGCGTTGTGGCGCAGGATGGCGACGGCGCGGGCGACCTCGCCGCGGGCCTCGGCGATCGGCTTGCCGACCTCGCGCACGATCAGGTCGGCGAGGTCGCCGGCTGCGGCGGCGATCCGGTCGGCGGCGGCGTCGAGCGCGGTGCAGCGGGCGCCGGCGCCGGCGTCGAGCCAGGCCCGCTGGGCGATCCGGGCCCGCTCGGCGGCCCGACGCACGTCGGCGGGCGCGACGGCCGGCGCCTCGGCGACCTGCGTGTCGGGGGCGGCGGGGTCGTGGCTGCGGACGGGCGGTGCGGTGGTGGTCACGATGGCAAGCCCTTCGGGAAGGGAACGGCGGGGGTGGTCGGCGTCGGTGCGGCCGGTCGGCGGCCCGCGACGGGTGTGGCTCGGAGCGGTGCCCGGGGTGGGCGAGAGTGGCGTCGCGGGCCGGAGGCGGGTGGGGGCCGGCCCGTCGAGGGCCGGTGGGTCGGTCAGCTCAGCCCGGCGGCGACGGCGCGTTCGGTGGCTCGGCGCACGGTGTCCTGGGCCTCGGCGGAGAGCGGGCGGCGCGGGGGACGGCAGGGGCCGCCGGGCTTGCCGACCACATCCATCGAGAGCTTGATCGCCTGGACGAACTCGGTGCGGGTGTCCCAACGCAGCAGCGGATGCAGGATGTCGTACAGCTCGCGGGCGCGGACCAGGTCGCCGGCGCGCGTGGCGTGGTACAGCTCGGCGCAGGCGGTCGGCAACACGTTGGAGAAGCCGCCGATCCAGCCCTTGGCGCCGCCGACGGCCAGCTCCAGGAGCACATCGTCGGCACCGGCCAACAGGTCGAGGTCGGGGGCGAGTTCGGCGATCCGGTAGGCGCGTCGGGTGTCGCCGCTGAACTCCTTGACGCCGACGATGTGGCCGTCGGCGTGCAGCTTGGCGAGCAGTTCGGGGGACAGGTCGACCCGGGTGTCGAACGGGTTGTTGTAGGCGACGATCGGCAGGCCGACGGCGGCCACGTCGGCGTAGTGCGCGTGCACCTCGGCGTCGTCGGCGCGGTAGGCGTTGGGCGGCAGCAGCATGACCGCGCGGGCGCCGGCCTCGGCGGCCTGTTCGGTCCAGCGGCGCGCCTCGGTGGAGCCGTACGCGGCGACTCCGGGCATCACCCGGTCGCCGCCGATGGCCTCGATCGCGACCTCGACCACGCGGGCGCGTTCCTCCGGGGTGAGGGTCTGGTACTCGCCCAGGGATCCGTTGGGCACCACGCCGTCGCAGCCCGCGTCGACCAGCTCGCGCAGGTGCTCGGCGAACGCGTCGTAGTCGATGCTCAGGTCGGCCCGCAGCGGCAGCGTGGTGGCGACCATGAGGCCGCGCCAGGGGTGCAGGGTGCGGTCGGTGGTGGTCGGTGCGGACATGGGAACTCCTTGACGGGTGAGGCGAATCGGATGGTGGCGCGCACTGCGGAGGCGGCCCCCGGGCGCCCTCGGCGAGCATTCGCGCGGGCTCGGCGGGAGCCGAGGGGCGGGTGACGGAGGAGGGCGGGTGCCGGTCGTCGGCGAGGCGAACGACCGGCACCCGGGCGCCGGGGCCGGGGGTGCGGCGCCGGCGCCGGTCCATGTCGGCTCGTGCGACGTCGTTGTCGCAGGGCTCCGCTCCGGTCACCTCAGTACAATGTCACATGGCTCCAGTGTTGCGCCAGCCCTCCGTCGGAGGTGGCCAAAAAATGGCCGCGAGGGTAAAGCCGCAGGTGGAAGGTAAAGGAAAGGTAAATACAATGTCGCACCTCAAATGTGACACGGCCTAAACCTTGACCCCTGGATCACCCGTGGGCAGAGTTCCCCACCACCACCCACCCCGCCGCCTCCCGAGAGGCTCGCCAAACATGACCACCCTCGCGCCCCCCACGGATCCGCCGGTCGAGGAGGATCCGCCCATCACCCGACCGGCCCCCGCCGGGCTGCGCCCCTCGCAACTCGCCTGGCGACGCTTCCGGCGCGACCGCACCGGGATCGCCGCCGCCTGCGTCGTCGCCGTCTTCGTCGTCGCGGGCCTCGGCGCACCGCTGTTCGCCAAGCTCTACGGCAAGGACCCGTACACCACCTACGGCCAGAACCGCCCCGGCCTGCTCAACGAGTTCGGCTTCCCGATCGCCCCCAACGGCGGCATCTCCGGCGACTTCTGGCTCGGTCTCGAACCCGGCCTCGGCCGGGACGTGCTCACCCAACTCCTGTACGGCATCCGCACCTCGCTGCTCATCTCGCTCGCCGTGGTCGTGGTGGTCACCGTGCTCGGGGTGCTGGTCGGGGTGACCGCCGGATACCTGGGCGGCGGCACCGACTTCGTCGTCGGCCGGGTGATCGACGTGATGCTCAGCTTCCCCTCGACGTTGTTCTTCATCGCCTTCACGCCGGTGGTCACCTCGCTGCTCACCGAACCCGGCGAACAGATGTCCTCGGTCCTGCGGGCGGGGGTGATCATCGCCGTGCTCGCCGCGTTCGGTTGGGCATCGGTGGCCCGCCTGCTGCGCGGTCAGGTGTTGTCCCTGCGCAACCGCGAATACGTCGAGGCCGCCCGGGTGATCGGGGCCTCGCCCGGCCGCGTGGTGCTGCGCGAACTGCTGCCCAACCTGGTCACCCCGATCCTGGTCAGCGCCTCGATGGCGGTGCCGTCCTACGTGACCACCGAGGCGGCGCTGTCCTACCTCGGCGTGGGCATGGTCGAGCCCACCCCCGACTGGGGGCGGATGTTGCTCAAGGGCGCCGAGGTCTACAAGACCGACATCACCTACATGTGTGTGCCGGGCATCTCGATGCTCGTGTTCGTCGTCGCCTTCAACCTGCTCGGCGACTCGGTCCGCGACGCGCTCGACCCGAAGAGCGACCGCTGACCACCGCGCTCCTCGCGATACCGCACCAGCACGGCAAACCCTCGGAAGGAACCATGACCCTGCGCACCGGTACCACCAGAGCCACGCTCGTCACGCTGGTCCTCGCCCTCGGCGCGGCCGCGTGTTCCAGCGGCGGCGGCAGCTCCGACGGCGGAGGGCCCGGCAAGGGCGCCGCTCCCAAGGCCCAGGTCCGCGCGGTGTCGATCGGCGCCGCCGCCGAGTCGAAGGGTCCGGCCAAGGAACTCCCCGGCGCCAAGCCCGGCGGCACCGCCACGGTTTTGGAGCGCGCCGACTTCAACCACCTCGACCCGGCGCGCGTCTACGTCTCGCACGAGCAGACCGCCGAACTGCTGATCTCGCGTCAGCTCACCACGTACAAGCAGGAGGGCGACCACACCACGCTGGTCGGCGACCTGGCCACCGACACCGGCACCAGCCCCGACGGCGGCAAGACCTGGACCTTCACCCTCAAGGACGGGCTCAAGTACGAGGACGGGTCGCCGATCACCGCGCAGGACGTCAAGTACGGCATCGAGCGCTCCTTCGCCAAGGAGATCACCGGCGGCCCGACCTGGATCCAGGAATGGCTGGTCGGCAACACCGACTTCCGTTCGGTCTACGACGGCCCGTACGGGGGCCGCGAGTTGGACGCGATCAAGACCCCCGACGCGCGCACCGTCACCTTCGCGCTGCCCGCGCCGCGCGGCGACTTCCCGTTCGCGGTGGCGATGCACACCAGCACCCCGGTGCCGCGCGCCAAGGACACCAAACTCGAGTACGACAAGCACCCGTTCTCCAGCGGCCCCTACAAGATCTCCGGCCGCGAGATCGACAAGTCCATGACCATGGTGCGCAACGAGCACTGGGACCCGAACACCGACGCGGTCCGGCACGCCTACCCCGACCAGTGGAAGTTCGAGTTCGGCGCGTCCAACCAGCAGATCAACGAGCGGCTGATCGCGGCGAACGGCAACGACCGCAGCGCGATGACGTTCCGTGTCGCGGTCGGCCGCGAGGTGGCCCAACAGGTGCTCACCACACCGGAGTTGAAGGCCCGCACGGCGGACGCGGCGACCCCGTACACCGAGTACTTCGAGATGAACAACCGGCGCCTGACCAACCCGAAGGTGCGCCAGGCGCTGATCGCGGCGTTCCCCAAGGAGCAGGTGCGACAGATCCTCGGTGGCCCCGCCTACGGCGAGTTCGCCACCACGCTGATGGGCCCGACGGTGCTCGGCTTCGAGTCGTACGACCTGGCGGGTGTACCGCCCACGGGTGATGTGAACAAGGCCAAGCAGCTGCTCGCCGAAGCCGGCACGCCCAACCCCACCATCACCTACGCGTACAACCAGACCCCCATGTGGGAGCAGGTCTCGGTGACCATCGTCCAGGCCCTCCAGCAGGCCGGCTTCAAGGTGGTCCCGCAGCCGATCAACGACAAGAGCTACTACACCGAGATCGGCCGGATGGACAACAAGTACGACCTGTACTGGGCCGGTTGGGGCGCCGACTGGCCGAGCGCGGCGACCGTGCTCCCGGCCAAGTTCGACGGCCGCAAGATCATGGACGACGGCTCCGTGTACAGCCTGTACAACAACCCGGCGATGAGCACCGAGATGGACCGGATCACCGCGATGTCGGACGTGGTCGCCGCGGGCAAGGAGTGGTCGAATCTGGAGAAGAAGATCATGGCCGACGCCCCCGTGGTGCCGTTCGTCTACCGGCGCCAACTGACCCTGTACGGCCCCGGCCTGGGCGGCGTGCGGGTCGGCTTCATCGGCTCGACCTACCCGATCGACGTCTGGGTCAAGTAGCCCCGGGCGAGGCGGCCCCGGCGCCGCGGGCGGGAAGGCTCCCCTCTTCCCGCCCGCGGCACCCGCGCCGCCGGGCCACCCGGCCACTCCCAGCGCGTGTCTTCGGACCCCCGCCGAGCTTCACCACGCCCGGCGCCGCACCTCGCCGCCCCGGAGAAACAGGCGAATAGAACCACTGTGCACCTGCTTCTCCGGCACGCCGATGCACGGCATCCGCCCTTCGGGCTCCTCGCTGCGCTCACGCCGCGGAGCCCGACGGCGGTCCGAAGACACGCGCTGGGTCCGACCTCCAGTGAGGGCCCCATCCCCATGTTCCGATTCCTGGTGCAGCGACTGCTCGGCGCGGCGCTGATCCTGTTCGTCGTCTTCACCGTCACCTTCTTCCTGTTCTTCGCGATGCCGGACGATCCGGCACGGTTGTCCTGCGGCAAGACCTGCACCCCAGAGACGCTGGCGCTGATCCGCCGCGACCTCGGCCTGGACGAGTCCGTGCCGATGCAGTACTGGCACTACATCGTCGGCGTCTTCGCCGGCCGCGACTTCGGCGCCTCGCACTGCTCCGCGCCGTGCCTGGGCTACTCGTTCGTCAACCACGAGCCGGTCCTCGACACCCTGCTCGACCGTTTCCCCGCCACCCTCTCGCTGGCGCTCGGCGCCTCGGTGATCTTCCTCGGCGTCGGCGTCATGATCGGCATGCTCGCGGCGCTGCGGCGCGGCACCTGGCTGGACAAGTCCACCATGGCGCTGTCGCTGATCGGCGCCTCGGTGACGATCCAGTTCCTCGGCGTGATCGCCCGCTACGTGTTGGTCGACCAACTGCGCTGGTTGCCCAAACCCGAATACCTGCCGTTCACCGGTGATCCCGGCGGCTGGATGGGCGGGTTGTTGCTGCCGTGGCTGACGCTGGCCTGCGTCCAGGCCGCGGTGTACGCCCGACTGACCCGCGCGTCGATGATCGACGCGCTCGGCGAGGACCACGTACGCACCGTGCGGGCGAAGGGATTGACGTCGCGTCAGGTCTACCTGAAACACGCGTGGCGCGGCGCGATCACCCCGGTGGTGACCGTGTACGGCATCGAACTGGGCGTGCTGCTCGGCGGCGCGGTGGTCACCGAGACCACCTTCAACATCCCCGGCATCGGCAAGCTCGCGGTCAACGCTGTCGCCAACTCCGACCTGCCGATGATCACCGGAGTGGTGCTGATCGCCGCCACCGCCATGGTGCTCGCCAACGTCGCGGTGGACGCCGTGTACGCCGTCATCGACCCCCGGGTGCGTGTGTGATGACCCCTCCGCTGCTTGCGGTCCGCGACCTGCGGGTCCGCTTCGCCACCGAGGGCGGCGTGGTCAAGGCCGTCGACGGTGTCTCCTTCGACGTCGAACGCGGCCGTACCCTCGGCATCGTCGGCGAGTCCGGCTCGGGCAAGAGCGTCACCAACCTCACCCTCCTGGGCCTGCACAACCCCGCCCGCACCACCGTCGAGGGCAGCGCCGTCCTGGACGGCACCGAACTGGTCGGCGCGTCCGAACGCACCCTGCGGGACCTGCGCGGACAACGTGTGTCGATGGTCTTCCAGGACCCGCTCACCGCGCTCTCCCCCTACTACACGGTGGGCGCCCAGATCGTGGAGACCTACCGGCGCCACACCGGTGCCGGCCGCCGCGAGGCGCTCGACCGGGCGATCGAGATGCTGGACCGGGTCGGCATCCCCCAGGCCGCCCGACGGGCCCGGGAGTATCCGCACCTGTTCTCCGGGGGTATGCGCCAGCGCGCGATGATCGCCATGGCGCTGGTGTGCGAACCCGACCTGCTGATCGCCGACGAGCCCACCACCGCGCTCGACGTCACCGTCCAAGCCCAGATCCTCGACCTGCTCGGCGAACTCCAGGCGCAACTGGGCACCGCGATCATCCTGGTCACGCACGACCTCGGCGTGGTCGCCGACGTCGCCGACGAGGTGCTGGTGATGTACGCCGGCCGGGCGGTCGAACTCGGCCCGGCGGCGGAGGTGTTGGAGACCCCCAAGCATCCGTACACCCGGGGTCTGCTCGCGTCGGTACCGCGGCTGTCCGACCCGCTGGACCGCCCGCTGCGACCGGTGCCCGGCGCGCCGCCCAGCCTGCTCGCGCCGCCGCCCGGCTGCGCCTTCCACCCGCGCTGCGCCCAGGTGATCGCGGGGCCCGGATCGCCGTGCCGCACCCAGGCGCCGGTGCTCGTGGGGGAGGGCGACAGCGGACATGCGGCCGCCTGTCACCTGGATGCGGTGCCCGTAGCGGTGGGGGCCGGGTCGGTGGCGGTAGCGGCGGCGGGGGTCGGGTCCGCGGAACGGGAGCAGGAGCGGGCGCAGTTGCCCGACGCGCGAGAAGGCGGGAAGAACATATGAGCACATCCGAGGCGCCGCTGCTCGAAGTGGCGGGACTGACCAAACACTTCCCCGGGCCGCGCAGTCTGCTCCGCCGCCGAGTCGGAGCCGTCCGTGCGGTGGACGGCATCGACCTCACGGTCGAGGCCGGGGAGAGCATCGGACTGGTAGGCGAGTCGGGCTGCGGCAAGTCGACCACCGGGCGGCTGATCACCCGCCTGCTCGAACCGAGCGCGGGCACGATTCGGTACCGGGGCCAGGACATCACCCATGCCTCGCGCCGCGAACTCGCGCCGATCCGGGCGCAGATCCAGATGGTGTTCCAGGACCCGTACTCGTCGCTGAACCCCCGGCACACCATCGGCGGCATCCTGCGTGCCCCGCTGGACGTCAACAACATCGACCCACCCGGCGGTCGGCGCAAGCGGGTTCAGGAACTTCTCGACACCGTCGGCCTGAACCCCGAGCACTACAACCGCTTTCCGCACGAGTTCTCCGGCGGACAGCGGCAACGCATCGGGATCGCCCGGGCGTTGGCCGCCGGGCCCAAGCTGATCGTGGCCGACGAGCCGGTGTCCGCGCTGGACGTGTCCATCCAGGCGCAGGTGATCAACCTGCTCGCGGACCTGCGGCGCGATCTGGGCATCGCGTTCGTGTTCATCGCGCACGACCTGGCCGTGGTCCGGCACTTCTGCGACCGGGTCGTGGTGATGTACCTGGGCCGGGTGGTGGAGAGCGCGGAACGCGGCGCGCTGTACGAGAACGCGCATCACCCGTACACGCACGCCCTGTTGTCGGCGGTGCCCGGCGCGGTCGGGCCGGACGGGGGTCGGCGCGAACGTATCCGGTTGACGGGCGATGTGCCCAGTCCGATCAACCCGCCCTCGGGCTGCCACTTCCGGACCCGCTGCCACAAGGCGCAGGACGTGTGCGCGACGACCGCACCGCCGTTGACCGCCCTGGCGGGGGATCCCGGGCATCGGGTGGCCTGCCACTTCCCTTCGCCCGCCAAGACGTTGGCGTCGGTGGGGGGATAGGACCCCGGCCGGACGGGGGCGGCCGGACGGGGGATGGGGGGATGGGGGACGGGGCGGGCGGCCGGTCATGGCTTTGGCGGGCCGCCCGCCCCGTGGGGGCGCCGGTGAAGGGCCGATCCCTTCACCGACGTTCGGTGTTCCGGTGCCACCACCGCCAGGCCCGCTCGACCGGCTGCCAGGCGGGGTTGCCCACCGATTCGACGGTGGGCCGACGCGGCGCCGGTTGGTCATGCCGGGCGGCGTCGGGACCGAACACCGCGGCCGGTACCACGATCACGATCACCACGGCCACCACGATCGGCACCAGCACCCGACGGGCGGTGCGGGACGGAGGTTTCGGGCGGCGGGCGTCGGAGCGGCGGGAGTCGCCGTGGCCGGGTGTGACGGACATGGGGAGAGTTTGGCGCGGCGTTCATGAGGATTTCGTGATGTGGCCTTGAAGTGGCCTTGATATGGCCGGAGCGGCGGCGCCGGGGCGGGTCGGGTCAGGGCTCGCGGGACTCGATGGGTTCGCGGGGCGGTTCGGGGCGGGATTCCGGGGGCGGTTCGGTCGGCAGGCGGAGTTCGGCGACGGCGCCGCCGCCGGGGGCGTCGGTGATGCGGGCGGTGCCGCCGTGCAGGTCGGCCACCCAGCGCACGATCGCCAGGCCGATTCCGGTACCGCCCGTCGGGCCCATCGCGCGTCGCTCGAAGACCCGCTCGCGGTCGCCCTCGGCGACCCCGGGCCCGCGGTCGCGCACTCGTACCGCGCCGTCCGCGACCTCGACGTCGATCGCGGCATCGCCGCCGCCGTGCTTGAGCGCGTTGTCCACCAGGTTGCGCACCGCCTGGGCCAACAACTCCGGATCGCCGCGTACCACGGTCGGCTCGGTCCGTACCACGAACCGCGCCCCGGACGGCGGCAGTTCGTCCACCACCTGCTCGACCAGCTGATCGAGCCGCAGCGCCTCGCGCTCCACCTCCTGCGTCCCGGCCTGGACCCGGGCCCGCACCAGCAATCCGGTGACCAACCGGCCCAGCTGATCCACCAGGCGCGTTGCGCGGGCCAGTTCCCTCGGCGCGGTCTCCGGCGCCGCCGCGCCCGCGGAGGTGACCAGACGCAACGTGGCCAACGGGGTGCGCAGTTCGTGCGCGGCCTCGGACAGGAACTGCTCCTGCTGCTCCAGCGTGTGCAGCGCGGGCCGCATGCTGCGCCCGGACAGCAGGTGCCCGGCCAGGCCCGCCGCCGCGGCCAGGGCGAGGCAGCCCAGGAACAACCAGCGCACGAGCCGGTCGTGGTCGCGCCGCCCGGGTCCCGGGTCGGCGACGGCGATCAACGCCGCGTCGACACGGTCGCCCTCCCACACCGGCGCCGCGGCCACCCGCACCGTGCGGCCGTCGCGCCCCTCGGCGTCCCAGGCCACCGCCGACTGCACCTCCCGGGCGTCCGCGCCGATCTCGGTCAGTTGCTCCGCGCTCGGCAGCAGCGGCGAGTCGGCGGGTTCGGCGTAGGAGCGTCGGGGCACCCCGGCCGGATCCCATTCGACCACGGCGATCGCCACGTCCCCCTCGACGAGTTCGTCCTCGTGCAGCGAGTCCAGGCGCAGCGTCCCGTCCTCGTAGTAGAGCGCCCGGGACAGGCCCGACACGCGGCGGTCGAGGTCGTTGTCCAGCTCGCGGTCCCGGGATTGGCCGTCGATGGACCCGGCGACCACGGCGAGAACGACCAGGCAGACCGCCGTGGTGAGGGTGAACAGCGCGGTCAGCGTCCAGCGCAGGCGGCGCAGCCGGGTGACGGCGGGGCGGAGGGGCCGGCCGGCACGGGTGGGCGGCGGGTTCGGTGCCCGGGGCGCCGATCGTGCGCGGAATCTCACGGGGTGCCGGCCGCTTCGTCCGCGCCGATCACGAAGCCGACGCCGCGCACCGTCCCGATCAGGGCCGGTGGGCCGAGTTTGCGGCGCAGTTGGGCGATCACCGCGTCCACGACGTTGGACATCGGTTCGGCCATCTCGTCCCAGCAGCACTCGATCAGGTCGGCGCGCGGCACCACCTGTCCGGCGCGGGCGGTCAGCAGTTCCAGGACCGCGAACTCCTTCACGGTCAGCGTGAGCAGCACCCCGGCCCGGCGCACCCGGCGGCGGGCGGTGTCGATCTCGACGTCGCCGACCACCGAGACCGGCGGCCGGGGCTGCTCGGCGCGGCGGCACAACGCACGTACCCGGGCGGCCAGTTCCTCGAAGACGAAGGGCTTGACGAGGTAGTCGTCGGCGCCGCCGTCGAAGCCCGCGAGCCGGTCGGGCACGGCGTCCATCGCGGTCAACATCAGCACCGGGGTACGTGCGCCCGCCGCGCGCAGCCGGCGGACCAGGTCCAGCCCGTCGCCGTCGGGCAGGCCGCGGTCGACGACCAGGCAGTCGTAGGTGTTGACCGCGACCTTGAGGTCGGCGTCGTCGATGCGCCCGGCCGCGTCCACCGCGAACCCGACCGTTTGCAATCCGGACACCACGGCCCGACCCAGATCCGGATCGTCCTCCACCACGAGCACACGCATGATCGTGAGCTTAGGCCCTGCCCGGCGGGGGCTCGGGTCAGCGGGTCCGGGCGGGGTCCGGGCCGCGGGTGAGTTCCCACCACGGGCTGACCTGGGCGGCGTCGTCGGTGTCGACCCGATCCCCGGGGCGCGGGATGGCCAGCCGTACGTCCTTGGCCTTGGCCTCCTGCCACAGCCGGTCGACCGGTTCGGCCCACGGATGCAGGGCGAGGTCGAAGGTCGCCCAGTGCACCGGGAGGAGCACCTTCCCGCCCAGGTCCAAGTGGGCGGTGACGGCCTCTTCGGGGTTCATGTGGATGTCGGGCCAACTCGGGCTGTACGCGCCGATCGGCATCAGGGTCAGGTCGAAGGGGCCGTGCGCGGCGCCGATCCGGGCGTAGCCGTCGAAGTAGCCGGAGTCGCCGGCGTAGAACACCCGGCGCTCGGCGCCCGCGACCACCCATGAGCCCCACAGCGTGTCGTTGCGGCGCAGGGTGCGGCCGGAGAAGTGGCGGGCCGCGGTGGCGGTGAAGCGCAGGCCGGCGACCGTGGCGTCCTCCTCCCAGTCGAGTTCGACGATGCGGTCGGCGGGGACGTTCCAGCGCTCCAGGTGGGCGCCGATGCCGAGCGGGACGAGGAAGGGCGCGGTCTGGGTCGCGGTGAGCGCGCGTACGGTGGCGCGGTCGAGGTGGTCGTAGTGGTCGTGCGAGATGACCACCGCGTCGACGGTGGGCAGGGCGGCGAGCGGGACCGGCAGTGGATGCATCCGGCGGGGGCCGACGAGCTGCGACGGGGAGACGCGGTCGCTCCACACCGGGTCGAAGAGCACGCGGCGGCCCTCGATCTCGACCAGGGTGCTCGCGTGGCCGTACCAGACGGCACTCACCCCGTGCGGGGACTGCGGCACGGTCGGGGCGGCGACCAGGGGTACGGGCGCGGCGGGTCGGCGCAGGTCACGGTCGCGGAGCAGGTCCGCGATCAGGCCGGGCGCGCTGCCGGCCGCGACCAGGGCGGCGGGTACGGGGTTGTGGAACGCGCCGTCCCGGAACTGCGGCGAGCGTTGCATGCGGGCCAGGCGTTCGCCGTCGGCCTTGCCGCCGAACTCCGCCGGGACGTCCCGCAACGCCCAGCCGGCGGCGGCCAACGCCAGCCCACCCGCGACCAGTCGGCCCGCCGATCGGATTCCCGCCATCGATCACACTCTCCTCGTGTCGTCCTCAGGCACTTCAACCGACGACGGGTGTGACACGTTCCCCAAACCACGAATCCCGACGCATCCACGTGGCCCACGGCGATCACCCGGCCCACGCACCGCCGGCCGGCCCCGGCTCCGCGTGCCTGGCCACCCCGCACCCACCGCCTCACGCACCCCCGAGCCCGCCGCGCCCGCTGCGCCCTTGCGTCCACCGCGCCCGCGCTGCGCGCTGGTTCGTTGCGGTGGCTGTTGTATTCCGGATTGCTTGATTGCATCATGCAGTTGATGGATTGAGTCAAGCGAAGCGAGGGTGCGCGCGATGGACACCGGTGAGTTGTTGGACGACCACGACGCCGTGGGGCTGGCCGATCTTGTTCGGCGGCGGGAGGTGTCGCCGGCGGAGTTGCTCGATGCGGTGCTGCGGCGGATCGAGGAGCGTGATCCGACGCTGCGGGCATTCGTATCGACACGTGTCGCGGCGGCCCGGGCGGAGGCGGCGGGGGAGTTGTCCGACGGGCCGCTGCGAGGGGTGCCGTTCGCGGTGAAGGATCTCGGCTGCGACGTGGCCGGCATGGTGAGCAGTCAGGGCTCGCGGCTGTTCGCCGACGCGGTCGCGGCGCGGGACGGTGCGCTGACCACGCGGTACCGGCGGGCAGGGCTCGTCGTGGTCGGCAAGACGAACAGCCCCGAGTTCGGCAAGAACGCCAGTACCGAACCGCTCCTGCACGGCCCCTCGCACAACCCCTGGCGGACCACGCACTCCACCGGGGGCTCCTCCGGCGGTTCGGCCGCCGCCGTGGCCGGGGGCATCCTGCCGGCCGCGCACGCCAACGACGGCGGCGGCTCGATCCGGATCCCGGCCGCCTGCTGCGGGCTGTTCGGGCTCAAGCCGTCGCGGGGCCGGGTGCCCGACGACCAGGGGCTGTCCGCCCTGGCCTACCCGCTGTCGATCGCGCACGCGGTCACCCGGACCGTCCGCGACTCGGCCGCGCTGCTCGACGTGGTCGCCGGACCGCTGCCGGGCGACCCGTACGCGGCCCTGCCGGCGCCGGCGGCCGGATCGTTCCTGGCCGCACTCGACACCGCGCCCACCCGGCTGCGGGTGGGGTTCGCGACGGCCAACGTGGACGGGGTCGCCGCGCACCCGGCGGCGGTGCGCGCGGTGGAGCGTACGGCCGCGCTGCTCGCCGAACTGGGCCATCGGGTCGAGGAGGCCGCGCCGGTGTGGGACGGACCGGCCACGGGGCAGGCGCTCGGGCAGGTGATGTCGGCGGCGACGCACGCTCAGATCGAGGACCGGTTGGCCGAACTGGGCCGGGAATTGCGGGAGGACGACATCGAGCCGTTCACCCGGGTGATCCACGAGCGCACGGCGGCGATGCGGGGGCCGGATCTGGTGCGGGCGTTGCAGACCGTGGTGCGGATCGGACGGGAGGTGGCGCCGTTCTTCGAGGCGTACGATGTGTGGCTGAGCCCGACGTTGGGCGTGCCGGTACCCGAACTCGGCGTGCTGGACACGAGCGACCCGGCGAGCATGTACGCGCACGCCGCCAAGATGACCTGGTTCACCTCGGTGTTCAACGTGACCGGACTGCCGTCGGCGAGTGTGCCGGCCGGCTTCGACGAGGTCGGGTTGCCGGTGGCGATCCAGCTCACCGGCCGGCTTGGCGCCGAGGCGCAACTCCTGCGGTTGGCCGCGCAGTTGGAGGAGGCCGCGCCGTGGCCCAAGCAGGCGCCGTGGCCGCCGGCGGTGGGGTGACGGCGGCGCCGTGGGGCGTGGTGGCGGTGCTCGGCGCTTGATGCCGACGCCGCCGCAGCCCCGGACGTTCGGGCACGATCAGGATCGCCTTCGCCGCAGGAAGAGCCGGTTGGGCCGGAGCGTGGTCGGCAGGTCCGGCATCGCGTCGGGATGGACCCCCGCGCGGGATGGCGCGGGGGTCTGCGCGGCGCCGAAGTTGCCGGTTGTGTCCGGGAGTTGGCCGGACAGCGCGCCGCCGCGAAGCGTGCTCAGGCGGGCAGCGCCGCCGTGAGCTCGACCTCGACCAGCTGCCCCGGGAAGCCGAGTTGCGCGACGCCGAGGAGCGTACTCGCCGTGGTGAACGCGGGTCCGAGGTCGGAGCGGGTGAGGCGGGCCCAGGCGGCGCCGAGGACCGCGCGGTCGGCGCTGACCACGTAGATGACGGAGCGAACGACGTGCTCCGGCCGGGCGTTCACCGCTCCGAGGGCGGCGAGCGCGTTCGCGGCCACCTGGTCGATCTGCGCGTCGAGATCGTCCGGGCCCACCAGCGCGCCGGATCGGTCGAGCGGGCACTGGCCGGACAGGAAAGCCGTTCGCCCGGCCTCCACCACCGCGATGTGGTGATAGCCGGGCGTCGGGTGCAGGTCGTCGGGGTTGATGCGCGTGATGTCGGTGCTCATGAGGGCGAGTCTGGCGATCGGGCGGAGGCGGCGCACCGGCTTTTTCGGGCCGGTCGTGGCCCTCCTGAGGAGGTCGGCCGTCGAAAGATAATAGCCATGGACATGATAGCCATGTACTGTAAATGTCATCGGCTCGGCGATCACGAGCGCCACACCCGGCCCTCCCGGACCGCCTGACAACTTACGGAGCAACCATGACCACCACCGCATCCCCGGTCACCCCACGCGCCCTCGCGCTGGCGCACTACGCCGGGCGGGCCCTGCTGGAGCGGGTGTTGGCTCGCCACGGGGTCACCTTCCACCAGGGCGTCACGCTGCGGGTCGTCGCCGTCGCGGACGGGGCCGTCGGTCGCGACGAACTCGTCGGCGAGGTGACCGGTTCGCTGAAGGAGCCCGAGTCCGTGGTGCGCGGCGTCGTCGAGGAGTTGGTGGCCGCGAAGCTGGTCGAGGCGGACCCGGCGGACGCGGCCCGGCTCCGGCTCACCGGCGCCGGGCGCACGTTGTACGACACCACCACGGCCGAGACCGCCGGGATCTCCGCCCGCGTCTACGCCGACATCGCCCCCGAGGATCTGGCCGTCGCAGGCCGCGTCCTGGCCCTGATCACAGAGCACGCGAACGCCGAACTGGCCCGCGTCTGAGGGGCGTTCGGCGCGGTCGGCGGTGGCGGGTCAGTCGGCCGGGTGGAAGTCGTACGGGAGTTCGTCGTAGACGTAATAGACGCAGTCGGCGCCGGGTGCGCATTGGCCCCAGTGCACGGCCTTGCTCGGGTAGGACAGGAAGTCGCCGGCGCCGACGCGGTAGCGCTTGTGGCCCTCGACGTTCCAGAGCACGGTGCCCGACACGCCGACGACGTGTTCCGGGCTGGTGTGCCAGTGGGGGGCGAAGCGAGTGCCCGCCTCGAGCGTGAACATCGCCTCGGACGGGCCGGTCTTCGGGTCGCCGGTGAGTTGCACGTACGTGCAGCCGGCCAGGCCCTCGCACGGTGTGCCGACGCCGGGGCGGTGGTGGTGGTAGACGACCTTGTCGTACGCGGCGGCGGTGGGCGCGGTGTCGGCCGAGGCCGAAGGCGAGGCCGAGGCGACGCTGCCCACGCCGAGGGTCGGGGCGAGGGCCAGGACGGCCAGGAGGGCCCGGCTCCGCCGACGACGTGTCCCTGTCCGGGTCCGTGCCCATGTACGCGTTCGTGGCATGACGACTCCCCGAGAGTGCGCAGGCCCGAAACGGTATTCGGACCGTGGTCCGCTTAATTTAGCGGACTGTGGTCCGTTTGTCTTGTCCGTGCTGGGTCATTCGAGCGGTCGGCCCGGTCGAGGACGGCCGAAGAGCAGGTCGTAGCCGGGTGGCAGTTGCAGGAGCAGGCGGTTCATCAGGTCTTCGCCGGCGGCGTCGGCCACCACGCTCAGCACCGCCCCGACGTCCCACAGCGCGGTCTCGTCGGTGGCGCCGTCGATCCAGGCGCCGGTCGCGCGGACGAAGCGCTCCGCGCTGAGCGGTTCGTGTGCGGGGAGCGGGTTGAGCAGTACCAGCGCGCAGGTCTCCGGCAACCGCGGGGCCAGTTCGGCGCGTTCGGCGCCGACCAGGTGGGCGCCCAGGAGCGCGAGTACGACCCGGATGGCACGTTCGGCCTCTTCGGGCGAGGAGTATTCGCCCCGTTCCCGGACTGCCGCGAGGAATGCTTCCCATCGCATCGGCATGTGCATCGGACCTTCTTTTCCTATCGGTCTGCGGTGCTCGGGGCCGCCGGCGGGCACGGGGCGCCATGCCTCGGACCGTCGTTCGGCCCGGGTCGGTGCACGCGGCTTCGGGGCGGGAGCGGTGCGCCCGGGGGTCGGGAAAACCCCGGGGCCGGCCGCCTCCGGGGCTCCCGCTCACGGAGCGGGTGCGTGCGGATGCGCGTCGGTATACGCGCGCCTCCTCGGGTCTCCGACGCGCATGGGGTGACCCCATCTATTTAACTCTCCACCTGGCGCCGGCACGAACATTCGCGGCATCTCAGGACGGATTCCACCGCCGGGTGTCGGGCCGGTGTCGTTTTCCCGGGCCGCGGATTCACGCCGAGTGGCCTTCGGTGTCGGGACGTGACCGGTCGCCTGCCCTCGCTCGTGGTTTCGGGTGGTCCTCGGGTGCGCCGGGTCTTCCCGTGAAGCTCGTTCGGGTGTGCGCGGGCGTTCATGTGCCGGACATCGGTCGCCGGCCTACTGAGCCGAACCGTTTGGCCAACTCGACTTCTGCCTGGAGTACTTCCGTGCCCACCACCCGTGGCCGCGACATACCGGTCCCGGCCGGTCGCGCCGCCGCGCTCGGGCGCGGGTCGGGCATGGCGTGCGATTGCCGAGTGGTGGTCCTACGCGGCGCCGCCTGCCGGAACGTTCTCGGCTGAGTCTCCCCGAGTCGGTGTGCCGCACCACCCGGATGCCCCTCGTACCACTGCCACCTCCCCGTACCGGAAAGGAATCGACGACATGTCTGGGAGCTCGCTCACCCTTGTGCGCCCCACCGCGCCGAAGGAGGGTGATCAACTGACCTTCCGCTTCGCCACCGACGCGCCGCACCCGAAGAACTGGGTCGGGGTGTACGACGGCGCCCGCGTGCCGGGCAACGGGGGTTCGCTGGTCTGGAAGTACGTCACCGCCGCCGAGGGGGAGGTGACCCTGGAGACCCAGGGGCTCACCGACGGGCCGTACACCGCCTACCTGTTGGCCAAGGACGGCTACACGATCCTCGCGCGGAGCGCGCCGTTCGGCTTCGCGGCCCGACCGGTGCCACCGCGGCCCCGGTTCGCCGTCGACACCCTCACCACCTCGGCGGTCGCGGCGGGGGAGGCGACCGTGGTGCGGTTGGCCGGCCTGTGGACCGCGGCCGACGGGAAACAGAACGGCAGGGGCGTCACGTTCCGGGCCCGCGGCGGCGACGACTGGCTGAGCGTCGGCGCCGACGGCACCGTCATCGCGAAGGCCCCGCGCGCCGGCACGCACCACCCCGGCGTACTGACCGTCGAGGGCCGCGACGGCGTGACCGGCGCCACGTCGCAGCTCGCCGTCCAGGTGCCGGTGCGGCGCAACCCGCGCGGCATCGTGTTGAAGGTGGCCACCCTCGACGCCTGGGACGGGGGCCGGCACGTGGACGGCGCGCTCACCAAGCTGCTCCGACTCGTGCTCACCCAGGGCCTGGACGTGCTCGCGCTCCAGGACACCGGCGGCACGCTGGGCACTTCGCTGGCCGATGCGCTGGGGTGGGCGGTGTACGAGGACCCGGGAGGGCTCGCGCTGATCAGCCGGTATCCGCTCGCCGACACGCGGCCCGAGGATCGTGATCTGCCCGCGATCGCCGCCACGGTGCGGGCGCCGGGCGTGCGCGCCGTGCGGGTGTGGAACGCGCGGCTGGACGAGGGCGACTACGGGCCGCTCGGGATCCGGCGGGGGCGCACCCCCGCGCAGGCGGAGGCGGCCGAGTGGGCGAGCCTGCGCTACCGGCAGGCGCAGAACCTGGTCACCGCGATGGCCCCGGACCTGGGCGCGTCCCGGGACACCCCGGTGCTGCTCGCCGCCGCGCTGTCCTCGCCCTCGCACCTGGACTGGACCGTACGGACCGCCGGCAGCCACGGCACGACGGGCCCGGTGCGCTGGCCGGTCACCCAACTGCTCGACCAGGCCCGCCTCGTCGACGTCTTCCGAGCGGCGCACCGCGACCCGGTCCGCGAGCCCGGCAACACCTGGTCGCCGGTGGACCCGGCCCAGCCCCAGGACCGGATCGACGCGCTGTACACGGCCGGACCGCTGTCCGCCGACGAGGCGCACATCCTGGTCACCGGTTGGCCCAAGCCGATCCCGGACACGGCCGCGAACGGCTGGCCCAGCGACCATGCCGCCGCCGTGGCCACCTTCGGCGTCCGCGCCTGACTGCCCGTCAATTCCCCTTTCCCGAAAGGTCGCTTCGCCATGACCGAGTTCAGCCGCCGCTCCTTCGTGGGGGCCTCCGCGGCCGTCGGCGCGGCCGGCGCGGTGGGTCTCACCGCGACGCCCGCGCAGGCGGATCCGGATCCGGCCGTGGACGCCGCCCGCCGGCCCACGCCGGGCAGCATCAAGGACGTGCGCCACGTGGTGATCCTGATGCAGGAGAACCGCAGCTTCGACCACTACTTCGGCGCCCTCGCGGGCGTGCGGGGCTTCGCCGACCGGCAGGGGCTGGTCCTGCCGGGCGGCGGCGACGTCTTCCGCCAGCCGCACCCGGGCCGCACCGACGGCGGCTATCTGCTGCCGTACCGGATGGACTCCACCAAGTACAACGCGCAGAATGCCGGCGGCCTCCCGCACGACTGGACCACCGGGCACACCGCGGTCAACAACGGCGCGCAGAACCGCTGGGTGGCGGCCAAGGGCGAGCGGTCGATGGGCTACTTCACCCGGGAGGACATCCCGTACCAGTACGCCCTCGCCGACGCGTTCACCGTCTGCGACGCGTACTTCACCTCGCTCAACGGGCCCACCGACCCGAACCGGCTCTACCTGTGGTCGGGCACGGCGGGACCCGGTCGGGACGGCACCACGGGGCCGTGGATCGACAACACCCCCGTGACGGACAACCCGGTCGCCGACTGGACGACCTACGCCGAGCGGCTCTCCGCCGCCGGGGTGAGCTGGCGGGTGTACCACAACCCGAGCAAGGACGAGCGCTACGGCGACTACGACGACAACGGGCTGTCGTACTTCAAGCAGTTCCACACGTTCGCCAAGGACGACCCGCGGTATGTGAACGCGATGACCAAGTGGGACCTGAGCGCGTTCGACGCGCACTGCAAGGACGGCACCCTGCCGACGGTCTCCTGGCTGGTCGCACCGTACCTGTTCAGCGAACACCCCGACGCCGGGCCGAACTACGGGGCGCACTGGGTGAATACGGCGCTGCGCTCGACGTTCGCCAACCCCGAGGTGTGGAAGCACACCGTGTTCCTGCTGATGTACGACGAGAACGACGGCTACTTCGACCACGTGGTGCCGCCGATGCCGGAGCCGGGCACGCCCGAGGAGTTCGTCGGCGGGCGGCCGATCGGTCTCGGGTCGCGGGTGCCGCTGTGGGTGGTCTCGCCGTGGAGCCGGGGCGGGCGGGTGAACTCGCAGGTGGCCGACCACACGTCGGTGCTGCGCTTCCTGGAGACGGTGACGGGCGTTGCGGAGCCCAACATATCCGCGTGGCGGCGCACCGTCTGCGGCGACCTGACCTCGTGCTTCGACTTCGGCCGGCCCGACTTCACGATCCCGGCGCTGCCGGACACGAACGAGCTGATCGCCAAGGCGGACGCGGCCAAGGCGCTGCCCGGTGTGCGCTTGCCCGAGCCCGGCGCACAGCAGGTGCCGGTCCAGGAACCCGGCTACCGGCCGCATCGCCCGCTGCCGTATCGGCCGTGGGCGGACGCGACCGTGGACCGGAGCACCGGTCGGGTGGTGTGCACGCTGGTCAACGAGGGCACGGTGGGCTACCACTTCACCGTGTTCCCGAACATCGCGCTGCCGTTCGCCGGGACGCCGTTCACGGTGGCGGCCGGCAAGAACGCGACGTACGTGTGGGAGGCGGCGGGCACGGACGGAGCCTACGACTTCAGCGTGCACGGGGCGGACGGCTTCGTGCGACGCTTCGCCGGCACCGTGGTGCGCGAGCCGCAGCGCGACATCCCCGTACCGTCGGTCCGGGCCACGCTGCGCGGGCGCCGGCCGGACTCGGCGCGGCTCGACCTGCAGCTGGGCAACGACGGTGACGCGGAAGTCCGCTTCACCATCACCCCGAACGACTTCGGCGGCACCGCGCGCGACCACTGGATCGGCTCGCGCGCCCACGACGCGGTCTCCTGGCCCACCGACGAACACGGCCGCTACGACATCACGATCACCGCCCCCGACGGCTTCACCCGCCGCTACGCCGGCACGGTCCACCCCGCCGAGCGCGACTGACCGGCCCGCCTTCCCCCGGCCCCGGGTGGGCCGGGCCCGGGGGAGGCGGCTCGGGGTCGGCTCCCGGTCGCCGAGTCGGGCTCCGAGCCGTTTTCGATTCGGGCATCGAGGGCAAACGGCCCGGCACGTGGCCGGGGCGGTGTCGGGTGGAAACGGGAACCCGGTTGGCTTCTTTGGCTGTGAGTGCAACTGATCGGGGCAGTCTCAGCGTTGATGAACATGACGCACCGTTTCGGGTCGTCGCACCGTTCACAGTCAGGAGAGGCCATGACCGGTCCCTTGATCCTCGGCCGCAGGGCCCCGGTTCCCATGGGTGGGGCGCCCGTGCTGCCCCGTCACCACTACGACCCGGATCTGTGCGTCAACGTCACCGCGGGTGGGAAGCTGCTGATCCACGCGGTGAACTCCGGCACGTACACCGGCACGCAGGAACCCCGGGGTTACAAGAAGGATGACTGATCACGGCGCGGGCGTCGTGATCGTGGCCACCGAGGAGGATCTGACCGCCGACATGGTGGCGGCTCACCTCCTCGGCGGCCCGGCGGCCGTCCTGCGTCTGGACCCGGGGCGAATGCGCGAACGGCCGCTGGTCACCGGGCACTTCAGCGGCGGGCGCTGGCGCACCGTGCTGAGTTCCGGCACCGCGACGGTGACCCTGGACGAGCGCTGCGCCGTCTACTGGCGCAAGCCCACCCGCCCCGACACGCTTGCCCCCGCCGAGGAGCGCTGGCGGGCGGACGAGAACACCACCGCGCTGCTGGGCCTGTTGCGCGCGCAGCCGCTGAAGGTGTGGATCGACGATCCCACCGTGGTCGAGGCATCGCGTCACAAACCCACCCAGCTACGGGCCGCCGCGCGGCGCGGCTTCACCGTGCCCGACACGCTGTTCACCAGCGACCCCGGGGCCGCGCGCGCGTTCATCGCCGCGCATCGGGACAAGGTCGTGGTCAAGGCGCTGACCCAGCGGCACACCACGTTCATCCCCACCACGCGCATCCGGCTCTCCGACGACCTGTCCGGGATCGCCGGCACCCTGCACTACCTCCAGGCCCTGGTCGAGGACCGGCTGTTCGACGCGCGGGTGACGGTCGTCGACGACCGGGTCTTCGCCGCGGCGATCAGCACCGACGGCGAACTGGACTGGCGCTCCGTGCCCGCCGACGCGTGCGAGCACCGGGTGATCACCCCGCCGCCGGACCTGGCGCGGGCCTGCGTCGAGCACGTGCGCGATCTCGGACTCACCTACGCCGCCCTGGACTTCGTGGTCACCGCCGCCGGGTGGACCTACCTGGAGACCAACTGCGTCGGCGAGTTCGGCTGGATCGAGAGCGCGACCGGGCTGCCGATATCCGCCCGGATCGCACACACCCTGCGGCACGGCCGCAGCCGACCGAGCGACCCCCTCCGCGCCGTCTGCGGCTGAGCGCGCGCCCACCGCGTGACCCGAAGACCCGCCGTCATCCCCCAGGCCGTCCACGGTGTCCCGGGCGCCTGCGAAGATCGGGGAATGGATCCGCTGCTCGCCGCCGCGCTGGACGCCCTCGGCATCGCCGACCGTCCGCGTCCGCTGACCGCGCACCACACCAACGCGTGGCGGGCGGGACAGTGGCGGATCAAGACCGCGGAGAGCCCGGCGGAGGCCGTCCCGCTGCGCCACGAGGCGCGGGCGCTGACGCTGTTGCGCAAGCAGGGGCTGTACCCGGTCTCGGGCACCTACGGGCACGTGGGCGCCGGGCTGTGGACCGCGGTGGAGTGGCGGCCGGGGGTGACCCTGTGGCGATGGTGCGCCTCCGCCCGACGCGGCGGCCCCGGCCGGGCGCATCACCTGCCGGTCCTGGCGCACCGGGCGTTCGCGGGGCTGGCCCGGCTGCACGCGGCGGGCTGGCATCACGGCGACATCCAGCCGATGAACATCCTGGTCACCCCGGGCGGCGAGATCGAGTTCATCGACCACGACCTCGCCCAGCATCCCGACCTGCTCCCGCTGTCGGTGCCCTATCGGGGCGGCATGGACCTGACCACCGCGCCCGAGATAGCCAGGCGTCTCCTGGACACCGGGCCCGGCGAGCACATCGAGCTCAGCGACGCCGCCGAGGTGTACAGCCTCGGCGCCTCCTTCCGGGCCGCGTGGACCGGTCGCCCGCCCGCCACCGACCGGCAGGTCGGCGACGGGGTCGGCGCCGCCGACATCCTGGAGGACATCGCCACCGGCCGGCGCCGCACACCGCTGGTCGACGCCCGGCCGTGGGCGGATCCCGATCTGGAGTCGCTGATCGAGGCGACCATGTCCCTCGACCCGGCCCGGCGCGCCGAGGGCCTGTGAGGCTCAGGCCACCGGCGAGGGGAAATCGGTGATCGTCGCGGTGTGCGGCGCCGTCTCGGGCCGTCGGGCGGAGACCAGGTGCGGCCGGCGCGCGGCGGCGACCAGGGCGTCGGCGACGCGCGTGTCCCGGCCCGCCTCGGGGTGCCACTGCACGCCGAGCACGAAGCCGTCGCCCGGCAGCTCCACGGCCTCCACGATGCCGTCCCGGGCCCGGGCGCCCACCACGAGCCCGTCCCCGAGCCGGTCCACCGCCTGGTGGTGGTAGGTCGGCACCTCGTACGGCTCCGCGCCCAGCGATCCGAACAGCGTGCCGGGGAGCGGTTCCACCACGTGCGCGGCCAGTGTCCCGGGCGGGCCGGAGTGCTCGCCGTGGCCGACCACGTCCGGCAGGTGCTGGATCAGCGTGCCGCCGAGCACCACGTTGAGCAACTGCATGCCCCGGCAGATGGCCAGGAGCGGCGTGTTCGATCCGAGGGCCGCCTCGATCAGCGCGATCTCCCAGACGTCGCGCGCATCGTTGGTCGGCCCGGTCCGCGGATGCGGCTGCGCGCCGTAGCGCTGCGGCCGCACGTCCGGCCCGCCCGCGATCACCACCGCGTCCACCCGCGCCACCGTCTCGGCCGCCGCCTCGGGCTCGTCCGGCGGCAGCAGGACCGCCAGGCCGCCGGCGCGCCGGAAGTACGTCGGGTAGTCGAGCGGGACCAGGACGGCGGGCTGGTGCCACGCGCCCCAGCGGACGGATTCCTCGTGGTAGGTGCTGATACCGATCAGGGGCTTGGGCATGGCGGGTGGCTCGGTTCCTCACGGTGCGCGGCGGACGGGTGCCGGGGTTCGGTGGGGTCGGGGCTCGGGGGTCGGGGCTCGGGGGTCCACGGGTCGGTATGGGGCGGGCGCCGGGGTCAGTCCCGGTCGAGTTCGGCCTCGGCGGCGGCCAGCGCCGCGAACTCCTCCTCCGGCGCGTTCGCCACCAGACGATGCCGGCTGTACAGCGCGAAGTACGCGAGCGCGACCGCGTACACACCCAGCGCGATGAACGCGGCCTCCTTGTCCACCAGGAACGTGGCGACCAGCGCGGAGCAGGCGAGTACGAAGGCCACCGACGAGGTGAGGCTGCCGCCGGGCGTGCGGTACGGCCGGGGCAGATCGGGTTCGCGGCGGCGGAGCACGATGTGCGACAGCGACATCAGCGCGTACGAGATCGTCGCGCCGAACACCGCGATGTTGAGCATCCGGGCGCCGTCCCCGCTCCAGGCGGCCAGCGTGAAGCCTAGCGCCCCGGGGACCACCAGGCCGAGCCACGGCGCCTTGCGGCGGCTGGTCAGGGACAGGAAACGGGGCAGGTAACCGGCTCGGGACAGGGCGAACAGCTGCCGCGACCCGGCGTAGATCAGCGAGAAGAACGAGGCCACCAAGCCGGCCAGACCCGCGTAGTTGACGAACCGGCTCAGCGCGGTCGGATCACCGTCGCCCTGGAGCGCCGTCACCAGTGGGTTGCCCGCGTCCAGGACCGCGTTCGACCCGTGCGCCCCGGTCGCGGCCAGGAAGGTGAGCACGGCCAGCAGCAGCAACACGCCGATCGACAGGCCCATCGCCTTGGGCAGCGTACGGGCCGGATCCTTCGTCTCCTCGGCGGCCAGCGGCACCCCCTCCACGCCCAGGAAGAACCACATCCCGAACGGGAACGCCGACCAGATGCCGAGCAGGCCGAACGGCAGCCACGAGTTGGCGCCGAGCGCGTCGTGATCGACCGGGATGTCGTTCAGCCCGCCGCCGTCGAACTCGGTGAACGCGCCGACCGCGAAGATGAGCAGCGCGGCCACCGCGATGCCGGTCACCACGAAGCTGAACCGCAGCGCCTCGCCGACGCCCCACAGGTGGATGCCGATGAAGATCACGAAGCAGGCGAGGTAGACCGGCCACGACGACTCCAGGCCGAACAGGTTCAGCGACTCCACATAGTCGCCGATGAAGATCACGATCGCGGCCGGGGCCAGGACGTACTCGATCAGGATCGCGGTCCCGGTCAAAAAGCCGCCCCAGGTCCCGAGGGCGCGGCGCGCGAAGCCGTAGCCGCCGCCCGCCGCGGGCAGGATCGAGGCCAGCTCGGCCAGCGAGAACACCATGCACGTGTACATCAGGCCCATCAGCGCGGCGGCGATCGCCAGCCCGCCGAAACCGGCCTCGGCCAGGCCGTAGTTCCACCCGGAGAAGTCGCCCGAGACCACGTAGGCCACACCCAGGCCGGTCAACAGCAGCCAACCGGCGCTGCCGCGGCGCAGGGTGCGCTTCTCCAGGTAGGTGTCCGCCGTGCCGGTCGCGGCGGTCGTGTCGGTGCCGCCGCCCTGCTTCGTGCGCGCTGCCATGTCGTCGACCACGAGCCACTCCTGACGGGAGGGAGGGTGAGGGGGAGGGGTGATTATTGGTTCGAGCGCATACCTTTGCCGGTCGAGTCGGGGCGGCGCAAGACCCCGGGGCGAATCGATATCGACACACGAAACGCCCGACGGCCCCGAAAGCGGGCGTCGCGGGACGCCGGCACGGGGCCGTCGCGGGATGCCCGGAAAGCCTGTCGCGGGGGCGGCAGGGGGGCGTGGGGTGTGCGCCGAGGCGATGCGGCCGGGCGCGGAAGACCCTCACGCGCCCCGCGGTCGGCATCGACCAAGCCGCCCCGTCGCCCCCCCGTCAGGCCAGAAAACCGCGCAGCAGGGCCGCCGTTCCCGCGCAGTGTTCGCGCATCACCTCGGCCGCCGCGTCCGGGTCGCCCTCCAGGATCGCCTCGACCAGCGCGGTGTGCTGATGCTGCGAATGCTCCAGATTGCGCACCAGCAACGGGATACAGTCCAACAGATCGTTCACGGTGGCCCGAACCGCCGCGTACTGGGCGGCCAGCGAGGGCGAACCGCACAACTCCGCGAGGGTCAGATGCAGCAGCGTGTCGCAGCGCCGATACTCCGCCAGCGGCGCGTCCCGGGTCCGGTCGAGCGCCGCCCGCAACCGCGCGGCCTGCGCCTCGTCCAGGCCCTGCGCCGCGCACAGCCCCGCCGCGCCCACCTCCAGCACCTCGCGAAAGCGCAGCGTGTCCTCCACGTCCACCCGCGCGATCCGCCGCCGCAGCTCGGCCGCCGAGCCGTCGCCCACCGGCCCCGGGCGCTCACGCACGAAGGTGCCGCCGTAGCGTCCCCGGCGGCTCTCCACGATGCCCTGGTCGGCCAGTACCTTCAGCACCTCGCGCAGGGTCACCCGGCTGACCCCCAGCCGATCGGCCAGTTCGCGCTCGGCCGGCAGTCGGCCGCCGTCCGCGACCAGGCCGAGCCGGATCACCTGGAGAATCTGCTCCAGCGCCTCCTCGAAGCCGTTGCCCGCGCGAACCGGGCGCAGCAGCGGCGACAACCGGTCCCGGCGGTCCGCCCCCGATCCCTCGGCCACGATCCCTCCCCTCCAGCTCTTCCCAATCAATGGTTCACGGCCATACCTTATGGCTTCCGGTTGGACCGACAGGAGGCATTCCCTTGGCAGACCGAACGCCCCCGCTGTCCGTCGACGAGCTGCGCGCACTCGTCGACACCGGGGAAATCGACACGGTAGTCCTGGCCTTCACCGACATGCAGGGCAGGCTCCAGGGCAAGCGCTTCGCCGCCCGGTTCTTCCTCGACGACACGCTCTCCCACGGCACCGAGGGCTGCAACTACCTCCTCGCCGTGGACACCGACATGAACACCGTCTCGGGCTACGCGATGTCGTCCTGGGAGCGCGGCTACGGCGACTTCGTGCTGCGCCCCGACCTCGCCACCCTGCGCCGCACCCCCTGGCACCCCGGCACCGCCCAACTGACCGCGGACCTCGTGTGGCACGACGGCTCCCCGGTCGTGGCCTCGCCGCGCCAGATCCTGCGCCGCCAACTCGACCGGCTCGCCGAACGCGGCTGGACCGCGCACGCCGGCACCGAACTCGAGTTCATCGTCTTCAAGGACACCTACGAAGCCGGCTGGGACCGCGCCTACCGCGGGATGACGCCGGCCAACCAATACAACGTCGACTACTCGATCCTGGGCACCGGCCGGGTCGAACCACTGCTGCGCCGCATCCGCAACGAGATGGGCGCGGCCGGGATGACCGTCGAGTCGGCCAAGGGCGAATGCAACCTCGGCCAGCACGAGATCGCCTTCCGCTACGACGAGGCACTGGTCACCTGCGACCAGCACACCGTCTACAAGACCGGGGCCAAGGAGATCGCCGCGCAGGAGGGCATGTCGCTCACCTTCATGGCCAAGTACGACGAGCGCGAGGGCAACTCGTGCCACATCCACCTGTCCCTGCGCGACGAGGCCGGCCGGCCCGTGCTCGCGGACGAGGCCGGCGCCTACGGGATGTCGAAGACGATGCGGCACTTCCTGGCCGGACAATTGGCCGCGATGCGCGAGTTCACCCTGCTGTACGCCCCCAACATCAACTCGTACAAACGTTTCCGTCCCGGCTCGTTCGCGCCGACCGCCGTCGCGTGGGGCCCGGACAACCGCACGTGTGCGCTGCGGGTGGTCGGACACGGCCACGCGCACCGCTTCGAGAACCGCCTCCCGGGCGGCGACGTCAACCCCTACCTCGCGGTCGCGGGGATGATCGCCGCCGGGCTGTACGGCATCGAGCACGAACTGGATCCGGGCGAGGCGTGCACGGGCAACGCCTACACGGGCGACGCGCCGCACGTACCGGGCACGTTGCGCGAAGCCGCCGAGTTGTGGGCGCAGTCCACGATCGCCCGGGACGCCTTCGGCGCGGAGGTGGTGGAGCACTACCTCCACATGGCGCGCGTCGAACAGGACGCGTACGACACCGCGGTCACCGACTGGGAGCGCTTCCGCTCCTTCGAACGTATGTGAGGATCGGAACGTTGTCCGAACACCAGGCACCCGACGACCGATTCGCGTCGGACGGGCCGCACGAGCACGACATCATCGACCCGACCACCGAGGAGATCGTCGCCACCGTCGCGGCCACGCCCGCCGCCGAGGTGGACGCGGCAGTGGCCCGCGCCGCCCGGGCCGCGGAACAGTGGGCGGCCCGCGCCCCCGGGGACCGGGCCCGCGTATTGCGCCGGTTCGCCGTAGTGGTGGACGAACACCTGGAGGAACTGGCCCGGTTGGAGGTCCGCGAGGCCGGACACCCGATCGGCAACGCGCGTTGGGAGGCGGGCAACGTCCGCGACCTGCTCGACTACGCCGCGGGCGGGGCCGAACGGCTGAACGGCCGGCAGATTCCGGTGGCCGGCGGCCTCGACGTCACCTTTCACGAACCGCTTGGCGTGGTCGCGGTGATCGCGCCGTGGAACTTCCCGATGCCGATCGCCGGTTGGGCCCTGGCCCCGGCGCTCGCGGCCGGCAACGCCGTCCTGCTCAAACCCGCCGAGACCACCCCGCTGACCGCGCTGCGCCTGGCCGAACTGGGCCTGACGGCAGGGCTTCCGGAGGGACTGTTCCAGGTGCTGCCGGGCGCGGGCCCAGTGACCGGACGGGCCCTGGTGGAGCACCCGGGCGTGGCCAAGGTGGTGTTCACCGGCTCCACGGCCGTGGGCAAGGACATCATGGCCCGCTGCGCCGCCGGGCTGAAGCGGATCACCCTCGAACTCGGCGGCAAGAGCCCGAACATCGTCTTCGCCGACGCGGACGTCGAGGCCGCCGCGGCCGCCGCCCCCGGCGGATTCCTGGACAACACCGGGCAGGACTGCTGTGCGCGCACCCGGATCCTGGTGCAGCGTTCGGTGTACGACCGGTTCCTGGCACTGCTCGAACCGGCGGTACGGGCCTTCCGGGTCGGCGATCCGAACGACCCCGACACGCACATGGGGCCGCTGATCTCTGCGGCCCACCGCGAGCGGGTGCGCTCGTATGTGCGCGAGGACGCGCCGGCCGTGATCCGCGGCGAGGTGCCGGCCGGCAAGGGCTTTTGGTATCCGGCCACGGTGCTCGCCCCGGAGTCCGCGGCGGACCGTACCGCCGTCGAGGAGATCTTCGGCCCCGTGGCCGTCGTGTTGCCGTTCGACGACGAGACCGACGCGGTACGGCTCGCCAACGCCACCGCGTACGGCCTGTCCGGATCCCTGTGGACCCGCGACGTCGGGCGCGCGCTGCGCGTTTCGCGGGCCGTTCGGGCCGGGAACCTGTCGGTCAACTCGCACAGCAGTGTCCGCTATTCGACCCCCTTCGGCGGGTTCGGGCAATCGGGCCTGGGCCGCGAACTGGGTCCGGATGCCCTGGTCGCCTTCACCGAGACGAAGAACGTGTTCATCAGCACCGAGGAGAACTAAGTGACCGAGCAGACCCCCGTGTGCCGCCGCCTGGTCGGCCGTACCGCCGTCGTCACGGGAGCGGGCAGCGGAATCGGCCTGGCCACCGCCCGGCGACTGGCCTCCGAGGGCGCCAACGTGGTGTGCGCCGACATCGACGAGGCGTCGGGCAAGGCCGCCGCCGCCGAGGTGGGCGGCCTGTTCGTCCGGGTCGACGTGACGAACGAGGAACAGGTCGAGGCGCTGTTCAAGGCCGCGTTCGACGCCTACGGCTCGGTGGACGTCGCGTTCAACAACGCCGGCATCTCGCCGCCCGACGACGACTCGATCCTGACCACCGGCCTGGACGCCTGGCGCCGGGTCCAGGAGGTCAACCTGACCTCGGTGTTCCTGTGTTGCAAGGCCGCGCTGCCGTACATGCGCCGGCAGGGCCGCGGTTCGATCATCAACACCGCGTCGTTCGTCGCGGTGATGGGCGCGGCGACCTCGCAGATCTCCTACACCGCGTCCAAGGGCGGCGTGCTCGCCATGTCGCGCGAGTTGGGCGTGCAGTTCGCCCGCGAGGGCATCCGGGTCAACGCGCTCTGCCCGGGACCGGTGAACACCCCGCTGCTGAAGGAGTTGTTCGCCAAGGACCCCGAGCGGGCCGCGCGCCGCCTGGTGCACATCCCGGTGGGCCGGTTCGCCGAGCCCGAGGAACTGGCCGCCGCGGTCGCGTTCCTGGCCAGCGACGACGCGTCGTTCGTGAACGCGGCCGAATTCCTGGTCGACGGCGGCATCGCCGGGGCGTACGTCACCCCGATGTAGCCCATCCCATCCGCGGGTTCGACCCGCCGGTGAGCACCCGGGGGCGCGATCACGCCGACGCGCCCGCGGGTTGGCCGCCGCCGATCGTTCGCGCCGTACGCGACCGGTCGGCGGCGGCATGTCGCGCATGTCGCACGTCAGCGCCCGATCGTCGCGATCTCCGCGGAGGGCGCGGCGTGCGTGGCCGCGAAGGCCCGGTCGATGTCGAGGGCCGCGGAGCGCAGCGGGCGGGCCGCGCGGAGCGCGTCGAAGGAGCCGATGCGGCCGGTGATGCCGATCATTCCGACCAACTCACCGTCCGGAGCGTGTAGTCCGGTGGCCACACAGGAGTAGCCGAGCAGACACTGCTCCTGCTCGATCGCGGTCCCGGTGTCGCGGACCACGTCGACCGCGGCGTCGAGCCGTGCCCACGAACCGGCCGCGTAGCGGGTGAGCGGAGCCGGCGGGCGGGCGCGCAGGTGCTCGACCAGGTCCGGCCGACGGGTCATCAGCACCCGGCCGGCGGCGGTGTTCGGGAAGGCGGGGCTGTCGATCGGCAGCGGCCAGCCGCCGCGCCGCACGTCCTGGGCCCGGTTGGCGCCGAATGCGGTGCCCACCAGAGTCAGGGCCGTGTCGGTGAACGTATTGATCCAGACGATCTCCCCGGTGCGGGCGAAGAGATCCTGGACATGCGGGGTGCCGATGCGATGCAGGCCCTGCTGCGCCGCGGCACGCATGCCCAGATCCAGTAATCGGCTGCCGAGCCGATAACGGTGGCCGCAACGGTCCAACAATCTGCGGCGAACCAGGTCGTGTGCGATGCGTCGCACGGTCGGTTTGGGGATCGTGGTGCGGCGGGTCAGTTCGGCCAGCGAAACAGGGGTGCGCTGGGCCGCGACCGCGTCGAGTACCGCGATGACACGTCCGGTGACGGTGTGATCGTCCATTGGCCCACTATGACCGCGCTTCGGCGCTGCCGCTCGGGTACCGGGGCCACTCAGTGACCCGTCCGGCCGGCATCCGAACACTCGTGCGCCACGCTCGTGCGTTCGCCGTCGATTTCGGTCGGGCCGAGGTCAGACGCGGTTGCGGCGGTGCAGGCGGACAGCCTTGACCGAGGCGTAGGCGGCGATGGTGGAGAGGGCGGCGCGGATGCCGTTCCAGATGTTCCAGGTGGTCTCGAAGTCGGTGCGGGTCTTGGTGGGGTCGGCGCTGCCGGCGCGGGCGAGCATCTGGTTGAGGGGGACGTTGATGCCGGAAGTGGTCAGGACCGTGGTGGTGTAGAGGGCCAGGGCGGCGAGGGCCCACTTCATGGCGGTGCCGCCGCCGAGCTTGCGGAGCTTCCAGGCGGCGACGGCGGGGGCGACCATGGCGGCGGTGAAGACCGCGAAGAACAGCGGGTTCTCGATGCCGGTGTTGATGTCCTGCATGGTGGTCACGAAGCCGGCGTCGTCCTTGGTGCCGAGCCACGGCATGACGACCGCGGAGAACGCGACGTAGGTGCCGGCCATCAGGGTGTTCGCGACGGCGCCGGCGGTCAGCCAGCGGCCGACGGTGTCACGGGTGCGGGCCTTGGCGGTCGAGCCGGCGACGAGCGTGTTGTCGATGGCAGCCATGATGAACTCCCTTGTGGCGATGAGGTGTTGGGCGTTGGAACGGTGGCTTTCCAGGTGGTCCGCCGTGCCGTTCTTTCCGACACCTCAAGATTCGCGGGTGCGCCGGCTTCGAACAACGGCCGATCCCGGAACCGGGGTTAACCCAGGGGTTATCGATGCGACGAGGGGCCGGGGCGCGCGCGGCCGGTGGCGCCGGGTCAGGCCGACCATGCTCCCGATCGTGGGGCGTGGTCGAACAGGGCCAGGCCCGGCCCGGGGCCGATGGTCAGGAACGGGCGGGGCTCGGTGCCGTCGAGTTCGGTGCTCACCAGCCGTACGCCGGCCACGTCGGGGTCGATGTTCTCGCGTTGGATCACCCGGCCGTCGACGGCGGCCAGTCGGTCGAGCCAGGCGAGTTCCGAGTCGTGCCGGTCGATCTCGCCGGTGTCCGGGCGGGCCAGGAACACGGGTGGTGTGTCCGTGTCGAACTCGTCCGGGGTGAGCAGCAGTTCGTCCGGGCCGAGCCAGCCGCCGTTGGCGCCGGGCAGGGCCACCATGCCCTCGTGGCGGCTGACGACGCGGCCGTCGCGGGCGTCGATCACCACGGTCCGGCCGTCCGCGTCGTGGGTGTCGTAGGTGACGGCCAGCCGGCGACCGTCGGGCGACCAGCCGAGCCAACCGCTGAGGATGCTCATGCCCTCGGTCGACCACAGGCGCCGCCGGGCACCGGTGCGGATGTCGAGCATCGAGACCAGTACGTCGTCGTCGAGGTCGCCCAGCGTGGCCAGCGAGAACCCGTCCGGGGAGAGCACGGCCTGTCGGTCGAGGCCGTCGGCGCGGGCGTCGAACGTGCGCTGTTCGCCGGTGGCCAGCGTGTGCACGACCAGCCGGCGGGCCGACCGCCACCGCGAGCCGGCGCGGAAGACGACGTGGGATCCGTCGGGCGACAACGACAACGCTTCGGTCTCGGGGCCGCGTGGCCGACCCGGTATCCCGACGAAATCGCCGGTGTCGGCGTCCAGGACGACCGTGCGCCGGCCGCGCCCGTGACCCACGACGAGCAACAGCCGGGCGCGGCGGATCACCCGCTCGCGTACCTCGACCGTCGTCAATTCCCAGGGAGGACGAACCACCACGATGCCCCTGCGCTTCCTGTCCGTTGCCGGCGGCCGGTGTACGCCGCCGGCCCTTCGCATGATCGCCAGTGTGGCACCAGAGCGGACCGGGCACGGCAAAGAGTCGGTCAGCGCTCAACTCCTCGGCGCGCCGGTGCTGGTGCGGACGACCAGCTCGGGGTGCAGCAGGTGGCGGGCGGCCCGGGTGCGTTCGCCGCGCAGGCGCTGGAGCAGGGTCTCGGTGGCGAGCCGGCCCATCTCCTCCCTCGGTTGGTTGATCGTGGTCAGCCCGATGTGCCGAAGCCCGGCCAGATGGGTGTTGTCGTAGCCGATCACCGACACATCCTGGGGCACCCGGACGCCGGCCTCGGACAGTTCGCCGATGATGCCGACCGCGTTGAAGTCGTTGGCCGCGACGATCGCGGTCGGGAGCGCGTCGCCGGCCAGGAGGGCGCGGGCGGCCGCGGCCCCGCCGATGTCGGTGTACTCGCTCGGCACCACGCGCAGGTGGCGGGCCAACGCCAGTCGCCGCATCGCCTGTTCGTAGCCCCGGCGGCGGACCGACGACTGCGAGCCGCCACCGCCGTCCACATGCACGATGTCGCGGTGGCCGAGCGCGGCCAGGTGCTCGACGGCCAGCGCCGATCCGGTGGCGCCGTCGTCGTTGACCGTGTCCACGTGCCCCGCCCGCACGCTGCGGGCGACCAGGACGGTGGGCACCTGGGACGCGGCCTCCTCGATCGCCGCGGTCTCCACCACCGGGCCGAGCAGGAGCAGGCCGGCCGGACGGAACTGGAGCAGGCGCTCGACGCTGCGGCGCTCGTGCGCGGGCCGGCGGCCACCGGTGCCCAGGATGATCTCCATGCCGTTGTCGTGCGCGGCGGCCTCTACGCCGTCGACCACCTCGGCGAAGTACGGGTTGTGCAGGTCGGAGATCATCACGCCGAGCGTGCTGCTGTTGCCGGTGGCCAGCGTGCGGGCGTTGAGGTTGGGGCGGTAGCCCAACTCGCGGGCGGCGGCGAGCACGGCTTGCCGCCGACCCTCGCTGACCTTGGGCGAGTCGCGCATCACCAACGACACGAGGGAGCGGGAGACCCCGGCGCGGGCGGCGACGTCCTCGAGGGTGGGACCGGACACTGATGCTCACCTTTCTCCCGGATGCGGCGTTGTCGATCCGACGGCGCGCCGTCGGCCGGGTCGGTGGCGTCGACTCGCGACGACGACTCCACGACGCCGACGTCACGGTGGGAGCGCGACCCGCACAACCGCGCCCCGTCCACCCGGCGTCCGAACCTCGACGCCGTGATCCCCACGATCCCCATGCGGCCGGACCCCGGTCACACCGGGTTCCCGACCGACAACCTGAACAGAAGATACACGCTTGGAGCGCTCCAAAGAATGGAGCGCTCCACTCCGGCGGGCCAGGGCTGCGGCGACCGACCCGACGAATGGCTGTAATACCCACTGATCCTGGTGTGTCGACCACGTTCGGCCAACGTGGCGGGTGACCCTTGACATGCTCGGACGGCGAGTATCAGTCTTGGGGCGTTCTCGGATTGGAGCGCTCCAAACAGTGGAGCGCGCCAACGCACGGAGTGCTTTGTCGGGCGGACCCGGGGAGGCTCCTCGATCGGCTCGGCTGCCAAGTTCCACCTGCCCACTGGAGAAATGAATCTGATGCGTATCGGAGTCGCAGGCGTGGGGCGGATCGGCGCGATGCACGCGCGCAACCTCACCGACCTGGAGACGGTCGACAAGCTCGTCCTGTTCGATCCCCAACCGGGGCGCGCGGACGCCCTCGCCCGGGAGATCGGCGCCGAGGCGGTCGCCGACCTCGACACCCTGCTCCGCGAGGTGGACGGGGTCGTGGTGGCCACGCCCACCGACACCCATCCGGAGATGGTGCGCCGCACCGTCGCCGCCGGCGTCCCGACGTTGTGCGAGAAGCCGATCGCCTCGGACGTGCCGGCGATGCGCGCGCTGATCGCCGAGGTGGAGGCGAGCGGGGTGCCGGTGCTGGTCGGCTTCCAGCGCCGGTTCGACCCGGCCGTGGTCGAGCTGAAGCGGCGCCTGGACGCGGGTGAGGTGGGTACGCCCTACCTGGTCCGCGCGGTCGGTCAGGACGCCGCGCCGCCGGACTTCGGCTACCTGCCCGCGTCCGGCGGGATCTTCCGCGACCTGCTGATCCACGACCTGGACGCGGTGCCGTGGCTGATCGGCGAACCCGTGGTCGAGGTGTACGCCGGCGGATCGGTGCTGGTCGACCAGGCGTTCGCGGACGCCGACGACGTGGACAACGCGGTGGTCATGCTGCGCTTCGCAGGAGGGGCGCACGCGGTGCTCACCGGCGGGCGACACAACCCGGCGGGATACGACCACCGCATCGAGGTACTGGGCTCGGCCCAGTCGCTCGCGGTGGGTCTGGACCCGCGCACCCCGCTGACCTCGCTGGAGGAGGGCGGACCGCAGGCCGGGCCGGACGCCTACCCGGGCTTCCCGGAGCGCTTCGCCCGGGCGTACGGCAACGAGATGCGGGTGTTCGTCGAGGTGGTCGCCGGGCGGATGGCCAACCCGTCGCCGGTGCGCGACTCGCTGGGCAGCCTGATCCTGGCCGAGGCCTGCGAGCGGTCGCGGCGCGAGGGGCGCCCGGTGGTCCCGGAGCTGCCGGCCGTCGACCCGGCGGTGTCGGCGCTCGGCGAGGTGGCGCCGTGAGCGCCCCCGCGGGAGACGATCTGCGGCTCGCGGGCGCGCCGATCACGTGGGGGGTGTGCGAGGTGCCCGGTTGGGGCCCGATGCTCCCGGTGGACACCGTGCTCGGCGAGATGGCCGCTCTCGGCCTGACCGCCACCGAACTGGGCCCGCCCGGCTACCTGCCGGACGACCCCGCCGCGCTCAAGGGCGTGTTGGCCGGCCACGGCCTGACCCTGGTCGGCTCCTTCGCCGCCCTCGTCCTGCACGACCCGCACCGGCCGGCGCAGACGCTGACCGCCGCCGCGCACACCGCCGAACTGATCGCCGCGGCCGGCGGCGAGGTATTGGTGCTGGCCGCCGCCACCGGCCTGGACGGCTACGACACCCGACCCGAGTTGTCCGACGCGGAGTGGGGGCAACTGATCGCCACCACGGAGGAGATCGCCCGGATCGCGGCCGACCTCGGCCTGCGCGCCACGCTGCACCCGCACGTGGGCACCCACGTGGAGAACGCGGCGGAGGTCGAGCGATTCCTCCGGGACAGCAGCCTGCCGCTGTGCCTGGACACCGGCCACCTGCTGATCGGCGGCACCGACCCGCTCGACCTGGTCCGCCGCCACCCCGACCGGATCGGGCACGTGCACCTGAAGGACGTCCACGCGGACACCGCCGCGCTGGTGCGGTCCGGCGCGCTGACCTACGCCGAGGCGGTCGCACGCGGCATATACCGCCCGATCGGCGAGGGCGACGTCCCGGTCGCCGAGATAGTGGCGACGCTGCGCGCGGCGGGCTATCGGAACTGGTACGTCCTCGAACAGGACATGCGCCTCGGCGACGACCCGGCGGACGCGGACCTGCCGCGCCGGGACACCGCGCGCGGGCTGGCCCACCTGCGCGGCAACTGACCGGTGGGTGTCGGGCGCGGCGCGGCGAGCGGATTCGCTCGCCCGGTCGGGGTACGACACACCTACCGGGCCGGGTGCCCGGTACGCCGCGCACCCCCAGCCGCCCACGCACCCGAGCCGCGCCCAACCCTCACCCTCATCACCTCCCCCGAACCTCCCGAACCTCCCGAACGTCCTGACGAGGAGTATTCGATGCCCCGACGTTCCCTCGGATTCGCCGCAGCCCTCGGCGTGTCCGCGCTCGTCCTCGCCGCCTGCAGCAGTCCCTCCGGTTCGGACCCGGACGCCAAGAACACCGCGAACAGCGCCCCGACGGTCGCGGCCAAGGGCAACAACACGGTGGCCGTGATCACCCACGGCTCGGCCGGTGACGCGTTCTGGAGCGTCGTACAAAACGGCGCGCAGGACGCCGGTAAGAAGCTGGGTGTCGACGTCCAATACCAGGGCAACGGCGACCCGGCCGGCCAGGCCCGGTTGATCGACAACGCGGTCACCCAGGGGGTGGGCGGGATCGTGGTCTCGATGGCCAACCCGGATGCGCTGGCCAACTCGATCAAGGCGGCCACCGCCAAGGGTATCCCGGTGATCACCATCAACTCGGGGCAGAGCAGGTCCGCCGAGTTCGGCGCGATCGCGCACGTCGGCCAGGACGAGTCGATCGCCGGCGAGGCAGCCGGCGCCAAGCTCAAGCAGGCGGGCCGGACCAAGATGTTGTGCGTCATCCACGAGGCGGGCAACATCGGCCTGAACCAGAGATGCGACGGCGCCAAGGCCGGCTTCGGCGGCGCGACGCAGACCCTCCAGGTCGACATCGGCAACCCCACCGACACGCAGGCCCGGATCCGCGGCGCGCTCCAGTCCGACTCCTCGATCGACGCCGTGCTCGCGCTCAATCCGCAGGTCGCCGCAGTCACCGTCGGCGCGGTCGGCGACGCCGACTCCAAGGCGCAGATCGCCACGTTCGACCTCAACCCCGACGTGGTCACCGCGATCAAGGGCGGCAAGATCGTCTTCGCGGTGGACCAGCAGCAATACCTCCAGGGCTACCTGCCGGTGACGATGATCAAGCTGTATCGGGACAACGCCAACACCGTCGGCGGCGGCAAGCCGGTCCTGACCGGTCCCGGATTCGTCGACAAGAACAACGTCGACGCGGTGGCCGGATACGCGCAGCGGGGGACGAGATGACCACGACTCCACCGTCGAAGCCCGCGCCCACCCCCGCGCCGTCGGTGCAGATCTCCGGCGGCGCCGGCACCGAGGCGCCCGGGCCCGCGCGCGCCGGCGACGAGCGGGTGTCGCCCGTGAGCCTGGCCCACCGACTGCTCGTGCGGCCGGAGTTGGGCTCGCTGATCGGCGCCGTGCTGGTCATGGTGTTCTTCTCGGTCGTCGCCGACGGGTTCTTCACCGCCGCAGGTGCCGCGACCTGGCTGGACGACTCGGCCACCCTGGGCATCATGGCGGTCGCCGTGGCCCTGCTGATGATCGGCGGCGAATTCGACCTGTCCGCCGGGGTGATGACCGCCTCGACCGCGCTGATCACCGCCATGCTCGCCACCCGCGCGGGCTGGTCCGTCTGGCCGGCGCTCGCGGTGTCCCTGCTCTTCGCCCTGGCCGTCGGCGCGCTCAACGGCTGGTTGGTGGTGCGTACCGGACTGCCCAGCTTCATCATCACGCTCGGCACGTTCCTGGCCCTCCAGGGCCTCAACCTCGGGGTCACCCGGCATGTGACGAACAGCGTCCAGGTCAGCGGGATGCGGGCCACCGACGGCTACGAGTCGGCCGGGCGGTTCTTCGCCTCGACGATGGCCGTGGCCGGCACCGAGATCCAGGTCTCCGTGTTGTGGTGGCTGCTGTTGGCCGCGCTGGCCACGTGGGTGCTGGCCCGTACCCGGTTCGGCAACTGGATCTACGCCGTCGGCGGCGCACCGGTGAGCGCGCGCAACGTCGGCGTCCCGGTGGACCGGACCAAGATCGTGCTGTTCATGACCACCGCCGCGGCCGGGTGGCTGGTCGGCTCGATCAACATCCTGCGCTACACCTCGGTCCAGGCCAATCAGGGCATCGGGCTCGAATTCCAGTACATCATCGCGGCGGTGATCGGCGGCTGTCTGCTCACCGGCGGCTACGGGTCGGCGATCGGCGCCGCGCTGGGTGCGCTCATCTTCGGCATGGCTCGCCAGGGCATCGTCTACGCGAAGTGGAACAGCGACTGGTTCCAGCTCTTCCTCGGGGTGATGCTGCTTGCCGCCGTGCTGGTCAACAACTCCTTCCGGCGCCGCGCGGAAAGGTCCCGCCGATGACGAACACCACTCCCGAACCCCGGCCGACCGGCGCCGCACCGGACGCCCCCGCCCCGCTCGGTTCGGGTGCCACCCGAGCCGGCGCCGGGGCCGGGCACCTGCTCGAACTGCGCGGTGTGGGAAAGCGGTTCGGCAATGTGATCGCGCTCGACGACGTGTCCACCTCGGTCGACGCCGGCGAAGTCACGTGTGTCCTGGGGGACAACGGCGCGGGCAAGTCGACGTTCATCAAGATCCTGGCCGGCGTGCACGCCAACGACAGCGGCGAATACCTCGTCGAGGGTGCGCCGGTGCACTTCCACTCGCCCCGCCAGGCGCTGGACCGGGGGATCGCCACGGTCTACCAGGACCTGGCCGTGGTGCCGCTGATGAGCGTGTGGCGCAATTTCTTCCTCGGCTCCGAACCCCGCAAGGGGCGCGGGCCGTTCGCCCGGCTCGACATCGCGCAGGCGCGTGCCGGCGCGCGTCGGGCGCTGCTCGACATGGGCATCGACCTGCGGGACGTGGAGCAGCCGGTGGGTACGCTCTCCGGCGGCGAACGGCAGTGCGTGGCGATCGCCCGGGCCGTGCACTTCGGCGCCAAGGTGCTGATCCTGGACGAGCCCACCGCCGCGCTGGGCGTCAAGCAGGCCGGAACGGTGCTGCGGTACATCGCCCGGGCGCGCGATCGGGGTCTGGGCGTCGTGTTCATCACGCACAACCCGCACCACGCGCATCCGGTCGGGGACCGGTTCCTCCTGCTCAACCGCGGGCGCAGCCAGGGCAGTTACACGAAGGACGAGATCACCCTGGCCGAACTCACCCGGCAGATGGCCGGCGGCGCCGAACTGGAAGCACTGGCCCACGAGTTGCATTCGGGGGCCAAGACATGACGGGCGCGCCGGAAGGCATGACGGCGGCGCGGGAGGCCACGACGGGGGTGCGGGCATGACCGGGCCCACGGCGGAGCCGGAGCGCGACGAGCCTTTCGACACCGAGCCCGAGGTGCTGACCGTCGGACGGGTCGGAGTGGACCTGTACCCGCAGCAGAGCGGCGTCTCGCTCGACCGGGTCGAGAGCTTCGCCCGGTTCCTGGGCGGCACCGCTACCAACGTGGCGGTCGCCGCGGCGCGGCTCGGCCGTCGATCGGCGGTGTTGACCAAGGTCGGCACGGATCCGTTCGGCACCTTCGTCCGAGATGCGCTGACCGGGTTCGGGGTCGATCCCGCCTGGGTGTCCACGCACGAACGGCTGTTGACTCCCGTGGTGTTCTGCGCGCTCGACCCGCCGGAGGATCCGCCGCTGCTGTTCTACCGACTGCCGACCGCGCCCGATCTCACGCTCACCGACGCGGACGTGCCGTGGGATCTGGTCCGTCGGGTCCCGGTGTTGTGGGTGACCGGGACCGGCGCCAGTGTCGAGACCTCGCGCGGCACGCATCTGCGGATGCTGGCCGCGCGCGGTCGGCGCGAGCACACCGTGCTCGACCTCGACTATCGGCCGATGTTCTGGCCGGACCGGGACACCGCCTCGCGGCACATCGGCGCGCTCGTGGACGAGGCCACCGTGGTGGTGGGCAACCGGGCCGAGGTGGAGATCGCGGTCGGCACGGCCGATCCGGACGAGGCCGCGCGGCGGTTGCTGGCTCGGGGGGTGCGGCTGGCCCTGGTCAAGAAGGGCGCCGAGGGTGTCCTGGTGGCCACCGCCGAGGGCAGCCACACGGTGGCGCCGCGCCGGGTCGAGGTGGTGTGCGGGCTCGGCGCGGGCGACGCGTTCGGGGGCGCGCTCGTGCACGGCCTGCTGTCCGGGTGGGATCCGGTACGGATCGCCGAATTCGCCAACGCCGCCGGGGCGCTGGTGGCGGGACGGCTCGCGTGTGCGGACGCGATGCCGACGCCGGGGGAGATAGCGGAACTGCTGAGCGCACACGCGACGAATGTGAACCACCCGATCGTGAACCACCCGATGTTGGAGACCCGAACGTGATCAGCGACCACGACTGGAACACCCTGCTCGCGACCCGGGCGAATCGGCCCGACGCGGTGCTCGCCGCGTACGACGAGCGCCGTCGCCGACCGAGCCTGCTCTCCCCGCACGGCACCCTCTTCCTGGTCGCCGCCGACCACCCCGGCCGCGGCTCGCTGGGGGTGGGCGGCGACGCGCTCGCCATGGCCGACCGGCGCGACCTCCTCGACCGATTGGTCACCGCCCTGGAACACCCGGACGTGGACGGGGTGTTGGGCACACCCGATGTGATCGAGGAGCTGCTGCTCCTGGGTGTCCTCGAGGACAAGGTGGTGATCGGGTCGATGAACCGGGGCGGCCTGGCCGGCGCGTCCTGGGAGATCGACGACCGGTTCACCGGGTACGACGCCGAGGCCATCGACCGCTACCGGCTCGACGGCGGCAAGATGTTGTTGCGCATCGTGGACGCCGACGCCGGCACGATACCCACCCTGGAGGGTTGCGCGCGGGCGGTGAGCGAGCTGGCCGACCGGGGGATCCGGGCGATGATCGAACCGCTGCCCTATCGGCGCGACACGTCCGGGCGGCTGGTTCTGGATCGGTCGACCGGGGCCAACGTGCGGGCCGTGACGGTCGCCTCCGCGCTGGGGACGACCTCGGCCTACACCTGGCTGAAGCTGCCCGCGACCGATGAGCCGGACAAGGTGGCCGGCGCCACGACCCTGCCGACCGTGGTGCTGGGCGGTGTGCCGTCGGCCGATCCGGGGGCCGACCTGTCCTCGTGGGGCCGGGCGCTCGCGCAGCCTGCGGTGCGCGGCCTGGTGGTGGGCCGGGCGCTGCTGTATCCGGCCGACGGGGACGTGCGCGGCGCGGTGGACGCCGCCGCGCGGATCCTGCGCGCGGCCAACCCGCGTGCGGCGGAGGTGATCGTGTGAGCGACCCGCGACTGTTCCACCCCTGGGGCACGGCGGGCGGGGCCGACGACCCGCTGCTGATCACGCCCGAACTGGCCGGCTGGCGCTACAGCGGACTGCGGGTGATCCACCTGCCGCCGGGGGGCCGGCGGGTGCTGGACACCGGCGACCACGAGGTGGCGGTGATCCCGCTGGCCGGTGGGCTGACCGTGGAGACCGAGGGCCGCCGGTTCGAACTGGTCGGGCGCGAGACGGTGTTCACCGCGGTGCCGGACTTCGCGTACGTCCCGCGTGACGCGGAACTGCGGCTGAGCGCGACGCACGGGTGCGAGGTGGCGTTGGCCTCGGCGCGGGCGACCCGACGGCTGGATCCCGCGTACGGGCCGGCCGCCGGCGTGCCGGTCGAGGTGCGCGGCGCGGGTCGGGCGACCCGGCAGGCGAACAACCTGCTGACGCCCGACGCGTTCGACGCGGACAAGCTGGTGGTCTGCGAGATCCTGACCCCGGACGGCAACTGGTCGTCGTTCCCGCCGCACAAGCACGACGAGGCGAGCGCGCACGAGGTCGTCAACGAGGAGATCTACTTCTTCCGGGTGGCCGGCCGGGACGGGCGCACCCCCGACCGGGAGGGCTTCGGGCTGCACCGCACGTACACCGCCGACGGCTCGATCGACGAGACCGTGACGGTGCGCGACGGGGACGCCTTCCTGGTTCCGCGCGGCTACCACGGCCCGTGCGTGGCCACTCCCGGACACCACCTCTACTACCTGAACGTGATGGCCGGACCCGCCGCCGAACGCGCGATGCTCGCCTGCGACGATCCCGCCCACCACTGGGTACGGGACAGTTGGGCCGGACAGCCGGTCGACCCGCGCTGCCCGCTCACCTCGCCGCCCGTCCCCGACGGAGGAAGCCGATGACCTCCATGACTCCGATGACTGCGATCCCGACGTCCGGTGCCACCGTGCGGCTGACCACCGCCCAGGCCCTCGTGCGCTGGCTGATCGCCCAAGAGAGCGAACTCGTGGATGGCCGCCGAGTGCCGCTCTTCCCGGGTGTGTTCGCCATCTTCGGCCACGGCAACGTGCTCGGGCTGGGCGACGCGCTGCACGAGGCCGGTGGGCAACTGCCGGTGTGGCGCGGCCAGAACGAACAGGGCATGGCGCTCGCGGCGGTCGGCTACGCGCGGGCGACGCAGCGCCGCCAGGTGATGGTGGCCACGTCCTCGATCGGGCCCGGCGCGCTGAACATGGTCACCGCGGCGGGCGTGGCGCACGCCAATCGGCTGCCGCTGCTGCTCCTGGTCGGGGACACCTTTGCGAGCCGGGCGCCCGATCCCGTGCTGCAACAGGTCGAGCACTTCCACGACCCGAGCGGCACGGTCAACGACGCGTTCCGCTCGGTGAGTCGCTACTGGGACCGGATTACCCGGCCGGAGCAGCTGATCGCCACGCTGCCGCAGGTGGCCCGGGTGCTCACGGACCCCGCCGACTGCGGGCCGGTCACGTTGGCGCTGCCGCAGGATGTGCAGGGGCAGGCGTACGACTTCCCGGTCGCGATGTTCGCGCCCCGGCTGCATCGGCCGGTTCGCCCGCGTCCGGATCTGGGCGAACTGGCGGACGCGGCGGCGCTGGTGCGGGCAGCCTCGCGGCCGTTGCTGGTGGTGGGCGGCGGAGTGCGGTACGCGGACGCGGCGGCGGAGGTGCTGGCACTCGCCGAGGCGTACGGTGTCCCGTTCGCCGAGACGGTCGCGGGGCGTACCCTGCTGCCGCACGAACACCCGCTGCACGCCGGGCCGTTGGGCGTCACCGGATCCGCGTCGGCGAACGCGCTCGCGGCGGACGCGGATCTGATCCTGGCCGTGGGCACCCGCCTCCAGGACTTCACCACCGCGTCCTGGACGGTCTTCGCCGCCGACGCGCGCCTGGTGTCGATCAACGCGGCCCGGTTCGACGCGGTCAAGCGCGGCGCGGCGCCGGTGACGGGGGACGCGCGGGAGGCGCTGCGCGAACTGGCCCCGCTGCTGGGCGATTGGCGCCCGGATCCGGCCTGGACCGCGCGCGCCGCGGGCGAACGCCGGGCCTGGGACGACGTGATCGACGCACTGCGCGCGCCGGGCGATCCGGCGTCGCCGCCGACCTACGCTCAGGTCGTGGGCGTGGTCAACCGGTTGGCCGGACCGCAGGACTACGTACTCACCGCCAGCGGCGGGCTGCCCGGCGAACTGGTGGGCGGCTGGCGGTCGATGGGCGCGGTCGGGGCGCCGACGATGGACGTCGAGTACGGGTTCTCCTGCATGGGCTACGAGATCGCGGGCGCGTGGGGCGCGGCGATGGCGCGGCCCGAGGGGGTGGTCACCACGCTCCTGGGCGACGGGTCGTATCTGATGCTCAACTCCGAGGTGTACTCGGCGGTGTTGTCCGGGCACCGGTTCGTCGCGGTGGTCTGCGACAACGGCGGCTTTGCGGTGATCGCGCGGTTGCAGGAGGGGCAGGGCGCGGCGCCGTTCAACAACATGATCACCGACTGCCGGGGACCGGGCGCCGCGGCCGACCACCGGGTCGACTTCGCCGCGCACGCCGCCGCGTTGGGCGCGGAGGTGTTCACCGCCGACACGGTGGCCGACCTGGAGAAGGCGTACACGGCGGCGCGGGCGTCGCGGCGGCCGGCCGTGGTGGTGGTGCGCACCAGCCCGAACCACTGGACCGAATCCGGCGCGTGGTGGGAGGTCGGCGTCCCCGAACTCTCCGCCCGCCCGGAAGTGACGGCGGCCCGACACCGGATGGACGAGGCGAGAGCGGAACGTACGGCCCGGGGCTGACCGGGCCCGCGCCGCCGGGCTCGGGTGGATCGTTCCACCCGAGCCCACGTTCGCGCGAACAGGCCGTGATCAGCTCGCGATCAGGCCGCGATCGGGCGTGCCGGCAGGCCCGCGCCCGCTCGCGCCTCGGCGAACGAGCGGAGCAGACGGTCGTGGATTGCGCCGTTGGAGGCGACCAACTCCCCGTCGCCGGGCTTCCAGTCGTCGCCCTCGAAGGTGGTGGCCCGACCGCCCGCCTCGCGGACCAGGATCGCGCCGGACGCCCAGTCCCACGGACCGCAGCGCTGTTCCCAATAGGCGTCGAGCCGGCTCGCGGCCACCCAGGACAGATCGATGCCGGCGCAGCCCAACCGCCGCACGTCACGGGTGTCGTTGACCACCGACAGGAACTCGGCCAGGTTGTTGTCCGGGTCGGTCGCCCGGGACGGCGGGAAGCCGGTGGCGATCACGCTGCGGCCCAGGGTGCGGGTGTCCGAGACGTGCAGGCGTTTGCGGCCCTCGTACGCCCCGCGCCCGGCCTCGGCCCAGTACGTCCGGCGCCGCGTCGCGTCCGCGACCACACCCAGGGCGAGTCGTTCGCCGTCCCAGAACGCGATCGCGCAGGCGTAGTGCGGCAGTCCGTGCGCAAAATTGGTGGTGCCGTCGAGCGGATCGACGAACCAGGTCGGGCGACCGAGGTCCAACTCGGCCAGCCCGCCGCCCTCTTCGCCGACCACCGCGTCCTGCGGATAGTGGCTGCCCAGCCACGCCCGAACCAGTTTCTCCACGCGCAGATCGGTCGCGGTGACCAGGTCGGCGGACGACGACTTGAGCCGGATCCGCCGTGGTCGCCCGGCCCGGCGGATGACCTGGGCGGCCTCTCGGGCGACGCGCAGCGCCGCAAGCGTACGGGGGAGGGGGAAGACCACGGTGACGCTCCTTGCCTACGGCGCTCGATGAAACCGATGCCCGATCGACCACGGAGCACCCACCGGCCCCCACGCCCGACCCACGCCCCTCGCCCCACGCGAAGACCGCCCCGACACCGACTCGCCGCCCTGCAACTCCTTGCCCCAGCATTATGTCGACCCCCACCCCCCACCACCACCAAGTTGGCCCGCGCCACAACCGCGGCACGGCCGCGTCGGCGGACCCACGGACCGGCGGACTCAGTCCCCGGCGGCTGCGGGCGGTTGCTCGTCCGGCTCGGGGGCGACCCCGCAGGCGATCCGGTGGTGGCGGATGTGCGCGGGATTCAGGCGATGGTCGGAACGGAACGTCAGGGTGCCCTCGACCTCGAACGTGTCGGTGACGTAGACGACGCCGCCCGCGCCGATGTGGATGCCCTGTCGGTCGAGTCGGCGGTGATGGTTGGGGCACAGGCACAGCAGGTTCGTCAGGTTGTCCGGCCCGCCCTCCCCGAGCGGGCGCACGTGTGCCCCGTCGCTGCTGCGCGTGCCGGCCCGGCCGCGCACGGTGGTCGAGCAGATCTGGCATTCGTCGTCGTACATCGCCTTGAGCATCTGCACGACTCGCGAATCACGGTCGTATCCGCTCGTGGTCCGGACGATCCGGGCGGGAGGTGTGTCGTCGGTCCGGTCGGGCGTGGGATTCGGGATGCCGTCCGCGGGCGGCGGCGGGTCGTCACCCTCCCCGATGTCGACGGCGGCCAAAAGCTGCTCGTGGTCGACGTCGGGGAACCAGGTGTCGAGCAGGTGCGCGACGATCTCGGCGCGGCGGGCCCGGTCGGCGAGTTCGGCGACCGCCGGCGGGGTGAAGCCCGCGACGGCGCCGGTCGCCTCCGGCACGCGGATCCCGGGGAACCGCCTGTTGTCCGCGGTGCGGCCGGTGACCTGCCAGAACTCGCCGGCGAGATACCAGAACGGGTATTCCGGGGTGATCTGGTTGGGCGTGTGCCCGAAGCGTTTCAGCAGCGGACGCACCCCGTCCCGGAAGACCGGCCACGGGATCAGCCGGTCCTCGGGGGTCGGCTCGCGCCCGATGGCCCACAGGATCGCGATGGGCTTGTGTCGGGTGGGCGTGCCGCCATGTGGTGCGTCCGCATGGTCCGTAATTGGTCGAGCAGCGTCGACGTCATCGGTCGAGCGTACGAAAGCGGGCCGACAATCCGTGCGGTGGGTTGAGGTGGGGGTGGTGGGTCATGATGAGGGGGTAGTGGTATCCGTGCGGCCGGAAGGTGCGAGCGTTCGGCGGATGGGCCTGGGGTGGGTGGGGCGTCGGAGCGCGTGAGAGTCGAGGAGCCCCCTCATGGCACGTCCTGTTGGTATCGACCTCGGTACGACGAACTCGGTGGTCGCGGTTCTGGAGGCCGGTGAGCCCACCGTCATCGCCAACGCGGAAGGGGCTCGGACGACGCCGTCGGTGGTCGCCTTCGCGAAGAACGGCGAGGTCCTGGTCGGTGAGGTGGCCAAACGCCAGGCGGTGACCAACGTCGAGCGCACCGCGCGGTCGGTCAAGCGGCACATGGGTGACAACACCTGGCACTTTCCCGAGACCGGCGACATCGACGGCAAGCGGTACACCGCGCAGGAGATCTCCGCGCGGGTGTTGCAGAAGCTCAAGCGCGACGCCGAGGCGTATCTGGGCGAGAAGGTCACCGACGCCGTGGTGACCGTGCCGGCGTATTTCGACGACGCCCAGCGGCAGGCCACCAAGGAGGCCGGGGAGATCGCGGGCCTCCAGGTGTTGCGGATCGTGAACGAGCCGACGGCGGCGGCACTGGCGTACGGGCTGGACAAGGTGCGCGACCAGATGATCCTGGTGTTCGACCTGGGCGGCGGCACGTTCGACGTGTCGCTCCTGGAGATCGGCGAGGGGGTCGTGGAGGTCAAGGCCACGCACGGCGACACGCATCTCGGTGGCGACGACTGGGACCAGCGGGTGATGGATCACCTGGTCAAGCAGTTCAAGAACGCGCACGGGATCGACCTGTCCAAGGACAAGATGGCGGTACAGCGGCTGCGCGAGGCGGCGGAGAAGGCCAAGGTCGAGTTGTCCAGCGCGACCGAGACGTCGATCAACCTGCCCTACATCACCGCGTCGCCCGAGGGCCCGCTGCACTTGGACGAGAAGCTGACCCGGGCCCAGTTCCAGCAGCTCACGGCGGACCTGCTCCAGCGCTGCCGGGCCCCGTTCCACGCGGCGATCGACGACGCGGGGATCTCGGTCGAGAAGGTCGATCAGGTGGTCCTGGTCGGCGGGTCGACCCGGATGCCGGCCGTGACGGAGCTGGTCCGGGAGCTGACCGGCGGCAAGGAGCCGAACAAGGGCGTCAACCCGGACGAGGTCGTGGCCGTCGGCGCCGCGCTCCAGGCGGGTGTGTTGAAGGGTGAGGTCAAGGACGTCCTGCTGTTGGACGTCACCCCGCTGTCCCTCGGTATCGAGACCAAGGGCGGCATCATGACCAAGCTGATCGAGCGCAACACCACGATCCCGACCAAGCGTTCGGAGATCTTCACCACGGCGGACGACAATCAGCCGTCGGTGCAGATCCAGGTGTTCCAGGGTGAGCGCGAGATCGCCGCGTACAACAAGCGGCTGGGCATGTTCGAGCTGACCGGTCTGCCGCCGGCCCCGCGCGGGTTGCCGCAGATCGAGGTGATGTTCGACATCGACGCGAACGGCATCGTGCACGTGTCCGCGAAGGACCTGGGCACGGGCAAGGAGCAGTCGATGACCATCACCGGCGGCTCCAGTCTGCCGAAGGACGACATCGACCGGATGATGCGCGAGGCGGAGGCGCACGCGGAGGAGGACCACCAGCGGCGGGAGACCGCGGAGACCCGCAACCAGGCCGAGCAACTGGTGTACAGCACCGAGAAGTTCCTCAAGGACAACGGGGACAAGGTGCCGGCGGACGTCAAGGGCGAGGTGGAGACGGCGCTGACCGCGCTCCGCGAGGCGCTCGCGGGCGAGGACACGGCCGCGATCCGCGAGGCGGCGGAACGGGTGAGCACGGTCAGCCAGAAGCTGGGCACCGCGATGTACGCGAACGCCCAGCCGGGCGCGGAAGGCGCGGCCGGCGCCGCGGGCGGCACCGCGGCCGGGGCCGACGCCGACGAGGACGAGGTCGTCGACGCCGAGATCGTCGACGACGACAAACGCGGAGGTGGGACCGCATGAACCGGATCTCTCCCGGCCCGGGACTGCTGCCGGTTCCGGCCGGGCAGCCACCGTCGCCGGTCCTGGCGTCGCTGCTGGCCGAGATCGCGGCGCAGCGCGAGCAGGTGAGCGAGCGGGTGGACGAATTGTGCCGGCTCCGGGCGGACTACGACGGCTATCGGCGGCACGTACGGCGGGACCGACTGGCGGTGCGGGAGGCGGCGCTGGCCAATGTGCTCACGCCGCTGCTCCCGGTGGTGGACGGCTTCGACCGGGCGCGGGCCGCCGGTGATCTGACGCCGGGGGTGGCGAGTGTCGTCGACGCGTTGGAGGACGCCCTCGCGGCGCTCGGGCTGCGGGCGTTCGGGGCGGTGGGCGACGTGTTCGACCCGTACGTGCACGACGCGCTGGCGCTGCAGGTGGCAGCCGGGGTCGATCCGCCGATCTGCTCGACCGTGCACGAGCGGGGGTATCGGGTGGGCGAGCGGCTGCTGCGCCCGGCCCGGGTGACGGTGACCGGGCCGCCGGCGGCGGGTGCGCGATGAGTCGCCGCCGGGTGGTCGTGTCGGGGGACGTGCAGGGCGTCTACTTCCGGGACACCTGCCGCGGTACCGCGGAGCGGCACGGTGTCGCCGGCTGGGTGCGGAATCTGCCGGACGGCACGGTCGAGGCGGTGTTCGAGGGCACGCCGGACGACGTCGCGCGGCTGACGGCGTGGATGGGACGCGGGCCGTCGTTGGCCATCGTCGACCGGGTGTACGTGTACGACGAGGATCCGGTGGAGGAGGGGCTGGTCGGGTTCGAGATCCGCCCGACACCGGCTCTGCGGCAACGATGAACGGGCCACCCGCGTGAGCGGGTGGGTCGGCTGTGTGAGCGATCGCGGTAAAACTACCGATTCGTGGCGGATTGAACCATCCTGGTGGGAGGGGGTGAAAGCGGCGGCGGCAACCGAGTGGACCGACGGAGTCGGGGGCTTGGAGGCGACAGGTATGCAGATCGTGGGATGGCACATAGAGATGGAGTTCAAGGAGGACGGCAAGCGGACCGAGGCCGCGGCGCTGCTGCGCCTGCGCGACGGTACGGAGCTGCGCTCGCACGCGCACGCCAGCCGGTATCCGGACGACCCGGATCAGCCGGCGGTCGGCGAAGAGATCGCCGCGGCGCGGGCGTTGACCGACCTGACCCGGCAGCTGCTGGACAAGGCGGCGGGCGAGATCGAGTCGTCGACGAATCGGCCGGTTCACTCGCTCGCCTGAGCAGTGCGGGGCCGACCGCGCTCGACGGGGCCGGTGCCGACCGGCGGTTCGCCGCCGGTCGGCACGTACCCGCGCGCTCGGGCCGGGACGGCGGGCGGATGGGGGTGGTGGGCGGTTCGCGGGCCGGGCGCCGGGCGCCGGGGGGTGGGAGCCGTCGGTCGACATCGACTCGTCCGCCAGGCCGGGACGAGGTCCGATTCCGGGTGGCTCCCGTGTGTGTTCCGTGCGTCCAGGACTCTTTCGACGCCGGCTCGCCCGCCCGACCGGGATGGCGGGTGGATGACCGGCGGTGGCCGGTTGTCGGGTGTGTTCCGGAGGATTTGGTGGGGTATCCATTACGCGAATCTCTTGGTGTAATCGATTGATTACCTTGCGTGCTCGCGTGTTGATTGTCGTGGGCCGCGACGGCGGGGGGTAGAGCAGAGCCGATGAGTGTGGCGATCGAGGTACTCGTGATCACCCCGGTCCGGATCTATCGCGACGCCACCGTGCGGGCGCTCGCCGACGAACCCGCGTTGCGGCTGGTCGGGTCGGGCGGCTCCGCCTCGGAGGCGGTCGCCGGCGCACGACGGCTGCGCCCCTCCGTACTCCTGCTGGACCTGAGCACGCCGGACAGCATTCCCGCGATCCGCGCGATCCGACGCGGGACGCCGCAGACCCGGCTGATCGCGTTGGGCGTGGACGAGTCCCGCGACGACGTGATCACCGCCGCCGAGGCGGGTGTGGCCGGGTTCATCGGCCGCGAATACTCGCTCCCGCAGACCACCGCCGCGATCATCGGCGTCGTGCGCGGCGAGGCCTCGTGCAGTCCTCGGATCGCCGCTCTGCTGCTGCAACGCGTACAGTCCCCGACCGTCGCCGCGCAGCGCACCGTGTCGGCGCTGCCCGAGACGCTGACCGCGCGCGAACGGGAGATCCTGTTCCTGATCGCCGAGGGCAGGACCAACCACGAGATCGCCCGGGGCCTGTCCATCGGCCTGTCCACGGTCAAGACCCATGTGCACGCCGTACTGCGGAAGTTGCGCGTCCCGCACCGCGAGGCCGCAGCCGGCCTGCTGCGGGCGACACCCGCCGGCGAACCCCTCGGCCGCGCCCGGGTGGACGCCGACGGCGCACCGGATCGAGCGCTCGGCGCACCGCGCGCCGTGCCGCCACCCGTGTGGGGCTCCCGCGCGCCGCGTACCCGGCGGGCACCGGACCACGAACAACACACCGGTGGCGGACCCACGACCGGATAGCCGGGCCTTCGGGGGGCGCGACGAGCCCACCCGATCGGGTGGACGACGCGCTCCATCCGAGGTGGAGGCGGGCGGAGCCGACCGACGGTCGAGGTCTACTCCCGCGCTCGGCAAAGATCGAACCGGCGGGTGGATGACGCGCTTCGGGCCGATGATCAACGATCACGACATGGCCGTTGCCGGCTCGATCGCTTCGAGCGCACCCGTGGTCCCCGACCTCTCCGACCTGGAGCGGTGGATCGCGGACGTGCTGGCCCGGGCGGTGCAGGCCAACGGGCCCGAATCGGCCGAGAGTTCGCTGGAACGCCTGTACCCCTCCCACGGCGAGGTGCGCGCGGCGCTGGCGGGTGGGCCGAGGCCCGCGCCGGTGCTGATCACCGGGCCGCCGCTGCCCGCCCACCTGGCGCTGCCGCTGGCCCGGCGCGGCTTCGACCCGTTCGACCTCGCCGCGCTCGCGCTGATCCTCGCGCCCGAACTCGACCCGGCGTACGGCCGGGCGATCGCCTGGCTGCAACGCGACTCCGGGCAGCCGTACCCGACGCTCGACCTGCTCGCCCGGCTGTGCTGCGAGACCGGGGAGGACCGGGCGGCGGTCGCGGTACGGCTGTCCGCCGCCGGTCCGCTGCTCCGGTGCGGGCTGGTGGAGCCGGTCGGCGGGCGTTCCGGACCCTCCTACGCGGGCGCCGTACGGCCCTCGGCGGTGCTGCTGCGCCGGTTGTTCGCGATCGGCCGACTCGACGACGCACTCGCCCCGTTCGCGACGCTGGACACCTACGCGCCGGTCGACGCGCCCGACCCGATCGCCGCCGCCGCGCTGGTCGCCCGGCTCGTCGGCGACGCGCCCTCGCTCACCCACCTGTCCGGCGCGCCCGCCGCGACCTGCCTGGACGTCGCGTGGTGGAGCGTGGCGCGGGCCGGCCGGCAGGTGCTGACCGCGCGGCCCGAAGCGCTCGCCGATCCGGCCCTGCTGCCCGGACTGGCCGCCGAGGCACTGCTGCGCGAGGCCGTACTCGTGGTGGACACGCACGCCGGCGGCCCGCCCGACGCGGTGTGGGAGCGGTTCACCCACGCCGTCGTGGTCGGCGGCCCCGACACCCTCGCGCCCACCGGTCCCGACGTGCCGGCCGAGCGGGTGGCCGCGCTGTCGGTTCGCCGTGCGGTGGGCGTGCCCGGCGGCCTGGCCACCGCCCTGGCCGCACACGGCGTCGAGGTCGCGAGCACGCCGGGCGCCGACCCGCCGGCCGGCTGGACCCACCTCGCCGGGCCGGAGTTGCGGCACACCCTGGACGCGGTCGCCGCCCGGGCTCGCGGTCGGGCCGAGCCCGGCACGCCGCTGCGCACCACCGCGGCCGAGGTCGTCGACGTCGCCGCCCGGGTCACCGGCGGCGAACTGGGCCGACTCGCCACCCGGTTGGGCACCTCCGACGACTGGTCCGCGCTGATCGTCCCCGACGACGTCGGGGAGCGGCTGCGTGACGTGTGCGCCCACCTGAGCGCCCATCGCACGGTGCTCGACGCATCCGGCTTCGCCGACCGGCCGGGTCTGGGCCGCGGCGTGTCGGTGCTGTTCGCCGGACCCAGCGGCACCGGCAAGACGTTCGCCGCGCGCCTGGTCGCGGGCCGGCTCGGGCTGCCGCTCTACCGCGTGGACCTGGCGTCGGTGGTGTCCAAGTACATCGGCGAGACCGAACAGAACCTGGACGCCGTGTTCACCGCCGCCGCGCGCACCGACGCCGTGCTGCTGTTCGACGAGTGCGAGGCGCTGTTCGGCAAGCGCAGCGAGGTGCACGACGCGCGCGACCGCTACGCCAACCTCGAAGTGGCCTATCTGCTCCAGCGGTTGGAGGACCACGACGGGCTCGCGGTGCTGGCCACCAACCTCCTGCACCACATGGACGACGCCTTCATCCGGCGGCTGACCTACTGCGTGCACTTCCCGTTCCCGCAGGCCGCCGAGCGGCGGCGGATCTGGCAGGGCGCCTGGCCGGCGGCGCTGCCCCGGGACGTGGACGTCGATCTGGGCGAACTGGCCGAGCACTACCCGCTCTCCGGCGGCCACATCCACAACGTCGCGGTCGCGGCAGCGCACCTGGCCGCCGCCGAGGGGCGCGCGGTGGACCGGGCGGCGGTGCTCCGGGCCATGGAGCGCGAATACGACAAGATCGGCCCGTCCCCGCAGGCCCCCGCCACGATCGGGGTGCGGTGATGGCGGCGCCGACGAAGGCGGGGCACACCGCCGCGCACCTGCCGGCCGAGTTGGAGGCGCGGGCCGAACGGGCCCGGCCGCTGGACGCGGCGCTGCGCGGCTCGATGGAGCGCTCGTTCGGCACGTCCCTGGCCGACGTGGTCGTGCACACCGACGCCGACGCGGCGGCGTCGGCCGACCGGCTCGACGCGAAGGCGTACGCCGTCGGTCGGCACGTCGTGTTCGGCCCCGGACGCTACGACCCGCACTCGACCGCAGGCCGGGCGCTGATCGGCCACGAACTCGCGCACGTCGTGCAGCAGCGCCGCGGCGGCCCGCGGCCGGGCCCGCAGGGCGTGCACCCGTCGGGTACCGCCGCCGAAGGCGCCGCGCACACGGCGGGCGCCCGAGCCGCCGCCGGCCTGTCCGCCCCGGTTGCGGGCGGCACCGCGCCGGGTGTCTCCCGGGCGCCGAAGAACGGGGCGGAAGAGGAGGCCGAACGCGCCGAACTGCGGGAGAATCGCGCCGCGGCGATGGTCGCGCTGGGCGCCACCGAGGGCATCGCCCTGGAGGTCACCGGCGCCGTGGACACCCTGATCGGCCTCGGCTACGGAGCACATGACGCGGGCCGCCTCGGCGTGCGCAAGGCGGCCTCGCTGCTCGGCCTGTCGGGCGACCAGACGAAGCTGGTCCAGGCGTGGTACGAGGGAACCTCCGGCGGATTCGTCCTGGACGCCGTGCGCGACCGGGCCAAAACCGCGGAACTGGTCGACCCGTACACCGGTGTACCCGCGCTTTCGCCGGGGGTTACGAAGGCGGGCAACCTGACCGAGGCGTACTACGACCGGGTCAGCGGCGGCCACGCGCCCGACGACGGCAGCCTGTTCAGCGACCGCGAGCTGACCCAGATCGCCGTGCAACTCGGGGTGAAGACCATCCTCGCCTACACCGGAGGAGAGGAGGTGCTCCTCGCGCTCAAGGTGCTGGGCGTGGCGAGTTCGGTCGAGGCGATCCTGAACGCGATCAACGCCAATCCGCAGGGCTGGCCGTCCGATTCGCGGTTCTGGCTCCAAGTCGTCGGCGCCGTGCTCAACGTGGCCGGGCTGGCCGCGTCGTCGGCGGGCAAGCGGCTGGCGGCGCTGATGCTCGACGCGGCGCCGGCCACGTTGTCGACCGCTCCGGCCGTGCGGAAGTTGTGGGTGGATTGGAAGGGCGCGCACGGCCCGGATCGCGACGCGGTGGTCGAACAGGACCTCAAGGAGGTGGTGCGGGCGCTGATCGCGGTGATGCACCAGATCCTGCTGCACGCCGCCGGCTACCGACGCTCGAAGGCACCGGGCGGCGGCACGGGCGGTACGGAGGGCACCGGCGGCCAAGAGCATGCCGGGCCGCCCGTGAAGCTGCCGCAGTCGGCCGCCGACGCGCATGCCGCGGGACCGCCGCCGGCGCCCGCGCACGCCGGTGCGGGAACGGCGCCGATCGCGCCGACCACGGCCGGCCCGGCGACACCCGCGCCACCCGCCGACGCCGCGCCGGCGGCGACGCCGAAGCCGGCCGTGAAGTCCGGTGGGAAATCGGCCGGCGGGTCCGCCGGTGCCAAGGGGCCCGGCAGGAAGTCGCCAAGCAGGCCCAAGACCGCGTCTGCGGACCCGAAGCCCGCCCCGTCGACCACCGGGCCGGCTCCGATCGAGCCGGCGCCCGGTACGGCCGCACCCGCCGAGGCGAGGACGAGCGCCCCGAAGAGCGCCGCGAAGGAGGCAGGTGCGAAGGCCGCGAAAAAGGCCCCGGCGGCCCGGACTCCCGGCCGGAAGGCCCCCGCACAAAAGGCGCCCACACCGAAGCCGGCCGGGAAGAAGGCCGCCGCGCGGAAGGCGACCCCCAAGAAGACCGCGGCCGAGCGGAAGACCACCGGCAAGCCCGTCGCCGGCAGTATTCCCGGCCAGGTCGGACGGACCGAGGCCACCCCGGTCCAGCCGACGCGGCAGGACAGGCGGCAGCTGGTCAAGGACGTTCGCGCCCGGGCCAAGGCGCTGCGGGCGGAGGCGCGGAAGGACCCGTCCGCCGTCGACCGCCTGCGCGAGCTGTACGAGGGCCAACCGGACCACGTGCTCGGGGCGTTGAGCGACGATCCGGTGGCCGCGCAGGTCCGGGACCGCCGCCGGGTGCAACAGCAGAAGGACGAACTCGCCAGGATCGACGCGAGCGACTTTCGCCCGCCTCACGAGGCCACGGTCCGCGTGCTCGACCCCGACGGGCGTGTCGTGCACAACGAGTCCCTGCGCAGCGGCGGCGTCACCCCCGAACAGCGTGCGGCCCGCGGCCTGAACCGGGCCAACCAGGACAGCCACACCGAGGCCAAGGCGGTGGCGCGGGTCCCCCTGACGGCCGGTCAGCGAATGTATATCACCGGTCAGTACGACCCGTGCGGTTCCTGCCGCGCCGCGATGCAGGAGGCGGCCCTGCGCAGCGGCGGGCGGATCAACTACTGGTGGCCCGGCGGGCCACCCGAAGGCATCTGGTTTCCGATCGGCTCCGGCGGTGCGCGATGATCGACATCCTCGACCTGATCATCCGCGAGACGCTGATCGCCGGCGTGCCCGGCCTGACCGGTGCCCGGATCGGGTTCCAGCCGCCCGACGACGACTGGCGGCAGCGGGTGGGCACGAGCCCGGGCGTGTGGGTCAACTGTGCGCTGGTCGATCTGCGCGAGGACCGGCACATGCGGCAGAACATCCGGCAGCGGATCACCACCGGCACGGTCACCGTGGAGCGGCCCGAGCCGGCGCGGATCCGCTGCCACTACCTGATCACCGCGTGGAACGCGGCCAAGGACAGCCCGCAGATGCCCGCGACCGAGCAGGAGCACATGGTGCTCGGCGCGGTCCTGGCCGTGCTCCTGCACGCCGACCCGCTGGTCGCCTCCGCCGTACTGACACCCGACCGACTGGCCGGGGTGCCCGAGGTGTTGCGCGAGGCGGAACTGCCCGTCGAGGTGGTGCCGCCGGAAGGGTTCGGCAAGCTTGCCGAGTTCTGGGGCACGGTCGGCCGGGCCACCTCGTGGCGCCCCGCCGTGTACCTGATCGTCACGATGCCGGTCCCGGAGGCGGATCGGCACATCGACGGCGTGGTGCACACCGTGCTCACCTCGTACGCGGGCACACCGCCCGACGGGCCCGCCGAACAACTGGCCGACGTGGGCGGTCTGGTGCTCGACGCCACCGCCGGCCCCGGTGTGCCGCCGGTGCCGGTGGCCGACGCCCGCGTGGTGCTGCTCGACGCGGCGGGCGGCGAGGCGATGCGCGCCCGCAGCGGCGCCGACGGACGCTTCGTGGTGGTCGACGTGCGGCCGGGTGCGTACACCGCGCTGGTCACCGCCGCCGGACTGCCGCCGCCGGCGCCCACCCCCGTCCAGGTCCCCGGTTCCCCCGACGCGCTGATCGAACTGCGCTTCACCTGATCACCCGATCACCTGAGAGGACGTCCGCCATGGCCGTGCAGGTCTCGTACCCCGGCGTCTACATCGAAGAGACCGAGCCCGCCGCGCCCATCCAGGGCGTGTCGACCAGCATCGCGGCGTTCATCGGGATCACCGCGCAGGGGCCGATCGCCGAACCCACCCTCGTGACCAGCCCGGACGCGTTCACCGCGCTGTTCGGCCCGCCCGTCGACGGTGGCGATGTGCCCTACTACCTGCCGCTCGCCGTGGACGGCTTCTTCCGCAACGGCGGCACCCAGTGCTTCGTGCTGCGCGTGGGCACCGCGACACCGGCCGGGGTCGACCTGCCGGGGAGGGCCGCCGGGGCGCCGGCCGTAGCCCGGGCGGTGGCCCGCCTCGACGGCCCGGACGGCGAGGGCGGCTCGGTGAAGATCGCCGACTCCAGCGCGCTGGCCGCCGCGTTGACCGCGGCCGGCGCCGGTACCGACCTGCCCGTGGTCCGGGGCGGCGCGAGCATCACCGCCGTCGACGCCACCCGGAGGGTGCTCACCGTGAACGCGGTCGACGGCCTGGCGGTGGGCGATCGGGTGGTGGTGGCCAAGGGCACCGACCGGCAGACGTTGCGGGTGAAGTCGGTCCAGGCGCCGGACACGGTCGTGCTGGCGAGCGGCCTGTCGGGCACCGTCGACTTCGCCGGCGGCACCGTGACCGGCGACGATCTCGCCGCCGGGGACACCGTGTTGCGGCTGACCGTGCCCGCCGTGATCGCGCTGCGCCCACTGGTCCCGGTCGGCTCGTCCGTGCGGATCTCCGACGGCACCAATACCGAGTGGGGCATCGTCGCGGCGGTCTCCAACGACACGATCACGCTGCGCAAGCCGCTCGCCAAGGCGTACAAACTCACCGCGCCGACGCGGGTGGCCACCGCCGAGTTCGACCTCACCGTCACCGACCGCAACGGCCGGGCCGTCGGCTATCCGGGCCTGTCCACCACCCCGTCGCATCCGCGCTGGTGGGGTGGGCCGACGGTGGCGAGCGACTACCTGCGGATCGTGATCGCGGCCGACGCGCCGATCCCGGCGGGCGATCCGCGCCCCAAGGCCGGAACGTACGCCCTCGCGGGCGCCGCCGCCGACGTGCCCGCCACCTCCTGGGCCGACGTGGCGAACAAGATGCCCCAGCACCTGAACCTGCTCCGCCCGATCGACGAGATCAGCCTCGTACTCGCGCCGGGCTGCACCGACACCGGCGCACAGCGGGCGATCGTCGAGCACTGCGAGTCGTTGTACGACCGCTTCGCGATCCTGGACAGCCTGCCCGGCGTCGACGTGGTCACGGTCAAGGCTCAACGCGCCGACCTCACCGGCGCGTTGGACAAGGGATTCGCGGCGCTCTACTACCCGTGGATCCAACTCCGCGACCCCGCCAAGCAGGCGGTGGTCCTGCAACCGCCGTCCGGCCACGTGGCCGGGATCTACGCGCACACCGACGCGACCCGAGGCGTACACAAGGCCCCGGCCAACGTCGGCATCGCGGGCGCGCTCGGCCTGGAGCGGCGCCTCAGCGACGCCGATCAGGGCCTGCTCAACCCCGACGGGGTCAACGCGCTGCGCATCCTGCCCGGACGCGGCTCGCCGGTGGTGTGGGGCGCGCGCACCACCACGGGCGATCGCAACTGGCAGTACGTCAACGTACGACGGTTGTTCCTCTACCTGGAGGAGTCGATCCAACTCGGGCTGCGCGGTGCGGTGTTCGAGCCGAACGACCTCGAACTGTGGGGCAAGCTCAAGCACACCCTCACCGAATTCCTCACCCGGGTCTGGCGCGACGGCGCACTGTTCGGCGCCAAGGCCAAGGACGCCTTCTTCGTCCGCATCGACGAGGCGCTCAATCCGCCGAGCACCCGCAAACTCGGGCTGCTCTACATCGAGATCGGCGTACAGCCGGTCTACCCGGCCGAGTTCATCGTGGTCCGGATCGGCATCTGGGACGGCGGCGCGGAGGTCAGCGAGCAGTAGCGGGCGCGCACGGCGGCGCGACACCGACCGGTACGACACCGACCGGTACGACAGGGCAACGGCAACGACAGGCAGCGGAGGGCGCCGTGAGCACGGGCGATATCCAGGATCCCTTTGTCAATTTCAACTTCAAGGTCGAACTCGACGGGATCATCCGCGTCGGCTTCCACGAGGTGAGCGGCCTCGACGCGACGGTGGACGTGATGGAACACCGCGAGGGCGGCTGGAACATCACCCCGTACAAGTTCCCCGGCCAGGCCAAATTCGCCAACATCATGCTCAAGTGGGGCATGACCACCGACACCGAACTGTACGACTGGCACCGGCAGATCGTCGAGGGCGACATCGTCCGCAAGAACGGCGCGGTGCTGCTCCTGGACCGGCGCGGCGTGGTCACCTCGCGCTGGAACTTCGTCCGCGCCTGGCCCACCAAGTACACCGCCCCGCCGCTCACCGCCGAATCCAACGACATCGCGATCGAGACCCTGGAACTGGTCCACGAGGGCCTGGAGCGGGTGCAGTGACCATGTTGCGGATCGAACACGACTTCACCCTCCCGGTCGGACTCCTCGGCGACGACGGCACGTTGCACCGCGACGGGACGATGCGGCTGGCCACCGCCGCCGACGAGATCCTGCCGCTCGCCGACCCGCGCGTGCAGCGCAATCCGGCCTATCTGTCGGTGATCCTGCTCAGCCGGGTGGTCACCCGGGTGGGCGCGGTCGAGACGGTCACCCCGCGCACCATCGAGACGCTGTTCGCCGCCGATCTGGCCCACCTCCAGAGCCTGTACAACCGGATCAACAGCGTGGACGAGCCGGACACGGCGGCCGAGGGATCCTGCCCGAACTGCGGCGAGGAGGTCCGTCCGGGCCACGAGCGCCTGGGGGGATCCGCGGATATCCGGTCGATCGGCTGAGGGAGGAGATCGCCTTCGTCGCCTACCACCTGCACTGGTCGCACGCCGAACTGATGGACCTCGACCACGCCGAGCGCCGCCGGTGGGTGGAGCGGGTGTCGGCGATCAACCAGCGCCTCAACGAGGCGGCGGGCGGCGGCTGACGTCGCGGATGTGAGAGTGCCGAGTCCAAGCCGGCGCGGCGGGCGTGGATGTGCGTCCGAGCACTACGGGCGTCGGGCGCGAAGGGGAGCACCGGTCATGAGCGTGGGTATCGGGAAGGGAGTTCGACCGTGATCGTCACGGGAGCACGTCCGCCGTCGGCGGGGTGGCCGGTTCGGGCCGCCGCCTCCTCGATGCTCGCCGCCGTTCGGGCCCGGGTCGAGCCGGGCGCCGGGCGGGGCCGGGCGACGCGGGTCGAGGGGCGGGTGTCCGGGGCCGCGTTCGTGCTGCGGGTGGCGCCGCGCGCGCCGAAGCCTCCGAGGCTGCGGGCGATTTCCGGGCGGGTCGCGGATATTCGGCGGTGTGCGCATGTGCGGCTCGACGTTCGGGTGAGCCTGCCGCCGATGGTGGCCCTCACGCGGGTCGAGCGGGTCGACGCGGGTGCGGCGGCCGGGCTCGGGGCGGTCGGCGGGCTGCCGGTACCGGTGTTGCGTACCGGGTCCGCCGCGGCCGGCTGTGCGGTGGTCGAACGGGCGCGGGTGACACGGGAGTTGTACGAGCGGGGTGCCGGGCACGGTCGGCGGATCGAGGAGCCGGGCGGACGGCCGACCGCGACGTCGCGCGGTGCTCGGCCCGGCCCGCCCGGGGCAGCGTCTTTTGCGCGGCCCCCGACCGCGTTGACGTTTGCCGCCGCTGCCCGACCCGCCCCCGACGCCGCCGTGCCCGGATATCCCGCCGATCCGATCGCGCGGGACCGGACCGCGCAGCCGCCCCGCGCCGCCCCGGCCGTCTCCGCGCTCACCTCGGCGGATCTGCCGCGTCTGGTGGACGGCGTGGTGCGGGAGATCGACCGTCGGGTGCTCGCCCGCCAGGAGCGTCGGGGGTGGAGCCGATGACCGTGATGGAACGCGCGACGATCACCAATTCCGTCACCGGCAAGCTCACCCGCGTGTTGTTCAACCCGGAGGACTACACGGTCAACCGGGAGACCACCTACGCCCAACTCCCGGTCCCCGGACTGTCCGCGCCGATCGTGCAGTTCGTGCACGGCAACGCGCAGACCCTGGAGATGGAGTTGTTCCTCGACTCCCTGGAGGCGAACGACCAGGCGGGCGCGGGCAGCGACGTGCGGGTCCTGGTGCGCCGCGTCGTCGACCTGATGGACATCGACCCCACGCTGCACGCGCCGCCGCCGCTGGTGTTCGCCTGGTCGAGTCTGACCTTCACCTGCGTACTGACCCGGGTTGCACAGAAGTTCGTGATGTTCAAGCCGGACGGCACCCCGGTGCGGGCCCGACTGAGCGTCACGTTCAGCGAGTTCCGCAACGTGGACATGGAGGCGAAGGAGGTCAAGCGGCAGACCTCCGACTACACCAAGGCGCATACCGTCGTGGCCGGCGAGACGTTGCAGTCGATCGCCTGGCGCGAGTACGGGTCCGCCACCGCGTGGCGGCCGATCGCGCTGCACAACGGGCTGGACGACCCGCGGGTGTTGGCCGTCGGCGACACGCTGCACATCCCGCGCCTGCCGTACCGGGATCGTGGTACCGACGAGGTCTTCGACGCGCCGCCGCCGGAGGTGCCGGCATGACCGTGTTCCCGCACTACGCACCGGAGATGCGGTTGCGGTTCGCCGGGCGACCCGCGCCGGCCGCGGTGCGTGGCTCGGTCACCGGGGTCACCTGCCAGACGGGCATGGGCGACGCGGACCGCTTGGAGGTCTCGCTCGCCAACGAGGCGCTGCGTTGGCTGGACGATCCGCTGTTCGGGCTCGACACCGAGGTGAGCATCGCCCTGGGCTACGCGCCGGACGAGCCCCGCCGGTTGTTCACCGGCGAAGTGGTGGGCAGCGAGGCGACGTTCCCCGCCGACGGTATGCCGATGTTGCGGGTGATCGCGCAGGATCGCCGGACCCGGCTCGCCGCCGCCTCGCCCGCGCGCTGGTTCGGGGTGCCGGTGCCCAAGCTCGGCGTACTGCCGCTGCCGGACCCGGTGGTCGCGCCGCTGCTCGCGGTCGAACACGGGATGATTCCGCTGCTCGACCCGCTGGGCGCGTTCCTGTCCGCCGCCCTGGGTGTGGTCGACGTGGTGGCCTCGGTCGAGGACCCGAGCATGCGGCAGCGGGTGGTGCGGCGGCAACACTCGGAGACCACGCTCGACTTCCTGCGCAAGATCGCCGCGGAGAACGCGTGGGAGCTGATCGTCGAGCACGACAGCGAACCGTCGGGTTTTGTGCTGCGGCTGATGTCGCCGGCCGCGTATCTGTCGCCGGACGTGACGCTGCGGTACGGGAGTTCGCTGATCGAGTTCAACCCCCGGATCAGCACCGTCGGCCAGGTGGGGCGGGTCTCGGTGCGGGTCTGGCGGTCGGAGATCGGCCTCGAACTGACCATCGCGGTCGGCTACGACTGGGACCGCCGGGCGCTGACCATCGAGGTGGCGCCCGGGTTCCAGGGGCCGGAAGGTCAGGGCGGCCCCGCGCGCGAGGTGCTGCTCGTGGACGAACCGGTGACCATCGCGACCGCGCCGCGACTGATCGTGTCCAAGCTGCTGCCTCGGCTGAACCGGCGTACCACCGCGAGCGGTTCGTGTGTAGGCGATCCCCGGATCACGGCGGGGCGGGTGTTGCGGATCGAGGGTGTGGGGGAGACGTTCGGCGGCCTGTGGCGGGTGGTCTCGGCCCAGCACACCCTCGACGGCGGCGGCTACCGCACGTCCTTCGACCTGCGCAAGGAGATCTGGTTCGGGGGAATCCCGCCGGCCGCACAGGGTGCGGTGCGGGTGCAGGGCGGGCTGTTGTCGCTGCCGGCGCCCAATTCGTAGGTGGCCTAAGTGAGTTGTTGCCGCCGAACGCCAAATGCCCAACGCCGACTGTCGACCACCGACCGAAGCGCCGACCGAATCCGCCACCGATGACCACCACCCGCGCCGTGTGCGCGGACCGGACCGATGTTCCGACCGCTCGACTTCCCGGGAGGACCGGCATGTTCGAACCGCTCTTCGACGCCCTCGACGACATCCACGAGTCGGACAGCCCCCGGGTGACCGGCGTCGCACCCGCGACCGTGGTGGACAACCTCGACCTGACGGGGGCCGGGCGCGTGCAGATCCGGTACGCGTGGTTGCCGGGCGTCGAGCCGTGGGCACGGGTGTGCGCGACGGTGGCGGGAAACGGGTCGGGCGTGTGGTTCATGCCGCAGCCGAACGACGAGGTCCTGGTCGCGTTCCGCAACGGCGACGTGCGCGAGCCGTACGTGCTCGGCGGGCTCTGGACGATGACCTCGCGCCCGCCCGCGGCGCTGCCCACCGACTCGATCACCAAGCGGGTGATCCGTACTCCCGTGGGCCACGAAATCGCCATCGACGACCTGGTGCAGAAGCTCACCCTGAGCCACACCCTGGGCCACTCGATCGAGATCGCCGCGGACGGGATCACCCTGTCGGTGGCCGGCGGCGCGGCGGAGATCTCGCTGAGCGCGTCCGGCGCGGTGACCATCACCGGTACCCGCTCGGTGGAGGTGACCGGCCTGGATGTGAGCGTCAAGGCCGGCAACGGCCTGACGGCGAACGCGACTCGGGCGGACATCCAGGCCGCCGCCACGTGCAGCATCCAGGGCGCGCTCGTGAAGATCAACTGACCCGCCGGGCCGGGTCCGCGCCCACGACGTCGCATCCGAACGCACCCCCGGCCACCCCATGCGATCCCACCACACCCGAGGAGGCAGCCGTGCCTGCTGCAGCGCGTGTCACCGACCCCACCGGACATCCCGGCATGGTCGCGGGACCCGGCGTGGCCACCGTGCTGATCGGTGGCCTGCCCGCCGCCGTCCAGGGCGACATGCACGCGTGCGCGTTCCCGCCGCCGGCCGCGCACCCGCCGTCGCCGTTCACCAAGGGCTCGGCGACGGTGCTCGTCGGCGGTCGCGGCGCGCTGCGGCAGGGCGATCTCGCCGGCTGCGGTGCGCCCGTGGTGGCCGGCGCGCCGACCGTGCTGATCGGAGGTTGACGGTGGCCGAGCCGAACGCGCCGCTGAATCCGGATCCCGCGCAGCGCACCCCCGACGACGCCGCCGTGCTGGGTCGGGGCTGGGCAGCGCCCGCGCACCTGGATCCGCTCGGCGAGGCGGCGCAGGCGTCCGGGCCGGAGAAGGTCCGCCAGTCGGTGCTGCTGATCCTGGGCACCAGGCGCGGCGAGCGGGTGATGCGCCCCGACTTCGGCGCGGGCCTGGAGGACCTGCTGTTCGAACCGGTCACCGCGGCCACCGCCGCCGTGGTGCGGCTGCGGGTGGAACAGGGCCTGATCGCCTGGGAACCGCGGATCGACGTGCTCGGCGTCGAGGTGTCGGTGGCCGACCGGGCGGCGGGCCGGCTGAACGTGAGCATCGACTACCGGATCCGCGCCACGAACACCTTTTACAACCTGGTCTACCCGTTCTACCTGCACGAGGGAGCAACCAGGTGAGGGCATCGAGGGGGCGTGCGGCGCTTGGGCGTGGGCGAGGCGGTGGCGGGGTGGTCTGCGGGCGAGGGCGAGGGAGCGGCCGGGTGGGGGCGTCGAGGGGGCGTGTCGCGGTCGGGTGCGGGTGCGGTGTCGGGGTGGTGCGCGGGGGCGGGTGTGTGCGAGGGCGCGGCCTCGTGAGGGGCCCGACCGGGGGTGCTGCAGGTGGGTGCGTGCGCGGGTGTGGCGGCGGGCGTGCGCGTGGGGCGGTCCCGGGTCGAGTGAGTGGGCTGCGGTCGCGGTCGGGTGGGGGCGTGGGCGCGGTGTCCGGGCGGTGTGTGGTGGGTGCGGGTGAAGGGGTGGGCTCGTGAGCGGGGTGCGTGGGCGGGGTGAGGTGGTGGCGGCTTTGTTGGCCGTGCGGAACGGGTGGGTGCCTGATTGGCATCCGACGCCGGGTGGGGCTTCGATCGGGGTTGCGCATGGCTTCGGGGCGTTGTTGGCCGCGCTCGAGGAGCGGCTGACCACGTTGCCCGATCGGCAACTCGCCGCGCTCCTGGACATGGTGGGCGTGTCGCTACTGCCCGCTCAGGGTGCCGACACGACCGTGTTGCTGCAACCGCTGCCGGGTGTGCCCGACGCCCGGGTCACCGCCGGCTCGCGGCTCGGCGCCACCGTGCCCGGACAGGACGCGCCGCTGGTCTTCGAGACCCAGGAGACGGTGGCCCTGGCCGGCGCGCCGCTGGTCGAGGTGTGGAGCGTGGATCCGGGCGCGGACGCCGCCGCCGACCACTCCGCCGACGTCCTGGCCCGCCGCCCGGTCACGCTGTTCACCGGACTGCGGCCCGCGGTAAGGGAGTTGTACCTGGCGCACGACACGCTGCTCGCGTTCGCGGGGCGGGCCGTCGTCGAGGTGGCGATCGCCCTCACCCGCCCCGCCTCGACCGCGCTGCGGGTCGGCTGGGCCTGGTGGGACGGCGCCGACTGGCGGCCGTTCGCGCCCTGGGGCGATGGCGACGACGCCTCCCGCGACGGCACGGCCGGACTGACCCGCTCGGGCACGGTGCGGCTGGTCGCCCCCTGCGCGACAGCCGTGACCACGACGGTCGACGGGATCGACGGCTACTGGATCCGGGCCCGGCTCGACTCCGCGCTTTCGGCGCAACCCGGTTTTGTGGTACCCGAGTTCGCGCATATTCGGCTCGCCGCGGAGAGCACGCATGCCCGGATCGCGCTGTTCGCGCGTCCCGCGACGGGCGCCGGAACCACCGTCACCGTGCGCGCGCCGTACGGGACGACCGCGCCGGCGACCGTGACGCTGCATGTCGCGGACACCACCGCCGGCGTCAAGGAGGACGTGGCCGGGCAGCCCGACAAGCCGCTCGCCGTGGCGGGTGGCCACGCGGGCCACACCGTACGGTTCGGCGTCACCGTGCCGCCGACCGCCGCCGACACCTTCACCGCCGGCACCGCCGCCCCGAAACCGGGCGTCGACTACTTCCCGCTCGACGACCCCGACGACCTCACCGCGCCGCTCGCCCTGGACACGCCGCTGCACCTGGACCTGACCCTGCGCGCCGGGCTGGCCCCGGACAAGGCGGTCGCCGACGCGCAAGCCGTCGATCTCACCCGGGCGTTCACCCCGCTGGGCCCGGCCCCGGTACGCGGCAGCGCGTTCCACGTCGCGTGCGACGCGGCCTTCGGCAAACCCGGCGCCCGGGTGACCGTGGTGGTGGGCCGACCGCGCACCGCGGCGGAGGAGGCCGACCAGCGCACCGGCGAACTGACCGGCGGGGTCCAGAACGCCAAGGAGTTCCGGGACAAGACCGTCGCCGACATCCGCGCCGTGGCGACGAAACTGGCCGCGCTCACCGCCGTCACCGGCGACCTCGGTCGCGCCGTCGTCTCGCCGCTGTCCGGCGAGGACCCGGTCGGCTGGTACACCGGGGTCAAGACGCACATCCGCGACGCGCTCACCGCGCTCGGCACCGCCGCGCAGACCGAACCCGGCCTGTTCGCGGGTGTCGGCAGCGCCCGCGACCACGTCAAGGCCGCGCAGACCGCGGCCGACCCCGGCCCCGACCTCGCCGCCGCGCTGACCGCCCTCGGCGGCGCGCCGCGCGCAAGTGCCGCGCTGCTCCTGGCCACCGCCGACGTGGCGGCGCAACTGTCCGCCGGGGCCAGTGCGTTGGCCGCCCCCCGGGCCGCGCTCGCCCAGGCCCTGGCCGGCGGCAGCGATGCCCAAGTGGTCGCCGCTCACGGGCCGTTGGCCGGCGTACTCGCCACCGTGCTGGCCACCCCCACGCCCTACCTCGCGGACACGTCGCTGCCGTCCTTCCTCGCCGCCGACCCCGTCGCGTTCGTCGGCGACGTGACCGCGCGGATCGGCGCGGCCAAGGCGGCCGTCGACACCCAGGTGCAAAGAGCCCGGACGATCGCCACCGACCTGGAGAACCTGGCCCCCGAGGACCTGCTCAAGGCCGTCGCCGGCGCGCAGACCCCCAATCAGCTCACCGCCCCCGAGGTGACCTGGGAATACTTCGACGGCACCCGCTGGCGACCGATCGCCGCCGCCGGCGCCCCCGCCGTACTCGCCCTGCAACGCTCCGGGGCGCTGCACTTCACCGTCCCCCGGGACTGGGCGAGCGCGAGCGTCACCGGCGACGAACGCCGTTGGCTGCGCGCGAGGTTGGAACGCGGCAGTTTCTCGTTCCTGCGACAGGTGAGCTGGACCGACAAGTCCGGCGTGCTCAACTTCCTGCCCGTGGTGGAGCCGCGCCCGCCGATCCTGGACCGGTTCGAGGTGTTCTACCGCCATCTCGCCGGACCGGACGATCCGGCCCACACGCTCGCGCTCGACGACCACACGCTCGCCGACCTGACCACCCGTCTCGCCTTCCCCGGACCCGGCGCCACGCCGTTTCGACCGATGGCCGAGACCGCTCCGAGCCTGTACCTCGGCTTCGACGGCGAATTGCCCGCCGACCGCCTCGGGCTCTACGTTGAGCCCGCCGACGAGGACCCCGACGCGGTACCGGTGCGGCCCACCTGGGAGGGGTACGACGGCACCGCGTGGGTGACGCTGGCCGGCGACGACGGTACGGAGGGGCTGACCCGCACCGGCGTGATCGGCCTGCTGTGGCCCGGCACCTCCGGCGCGCCCGGCGCCCCCGTCGCGGGCGCCGCCGACCACACGGTGACCCTGCTCGGGCGCGGCGCCGCGGCCCGATTCGCGCCCGGCGACCGGCTGTTGCTCACCGACCTGCGCGGCGGCGAGCCGGTGACGGTGGCCGCCACCGACGGCGAGACGCTGACCGTGCGCGACCGGCTCACCCGCGCCTTCGCCGGCGGCGAACTCCGCGACGCGCCGCCGGCCCGATTCGGCACCCCGCGCACCTGGATCCGGGCCCGCTTCCCGGCGGAGGCCGACCCGCCGCAGGCGGCGCTGACCGCACTGGTCCCGGGCGGTGCTCGGGTGCGGCAGGTGCAGACGGTCACCGACGAACTGCTCGGCTCGGCCGACGGCAGCGCCGGACAGGTCTTCCAGGCCCTGCGGATCCCGGTCCTGGACGGCGCCGTGGTCGAGGTACGCGAACTCGACGGCGACCGGGCGGCGGTCGATCTCCCGCTGCTGCAACGGGAGTTGGGGGAGCGGGCGGCGGGCGCGCTGCGCCTGGTCGGCGACCCGCGCACCGGCCGGACCACCGAGGTGTGGGTGCGCTGGGACGAACTGCCCTCGCTCGGCCTGGCCGGCCCGGCCGACCGGGTGTACGTGTGCGACCACGCCACCGGGCGCCTGCTGTTCGGCGGCGACGGCCACGGCCGGGTGCCGCCGGTGGGCGCGGACAACGTGCGGCTGCGCAGCTACCGCTCCGGGGGCGGCGCGATCGGGAACGTACCGGCCGGGGCGATCACCCAGGCGATCAGCGCCGTCGCGGTCGGCGGAGTGAGCAACCCCCGTGGCGCGAGCGGCGGTACGGACGCGGAGCGTTTTCCCGACGTGCTGCGTCGTGGGCCGGCGCTGCTGCGACATCGGCGGCTCGCGCTGACCGAGGGGGACGTGGCCGCGCTGGCCCGGGAGACGGTACCGGCGATCGCGGCGGCCCGCGCGCTCGGTGCCCGGGATCGACACGGGCGGGTGCTTCCGGGCGTGGTCCGGCTCGTGGTGGTGCCGCGCGACGGTACGCAACGGCCCGCGCCGACCGGGGAGTTGTTGCGGCGGGTCCGGGACGCGGTGGGAGCGCGGATGCCGGCGGCGGCGCGCCTGGTGGTCGAGGGGGCGCGCTATTTCCCGGTCGGTGTGGCCGCGACGGTGCGGCCGATGCGGGCCGGCGACGCGGGGCCGGTGCGGGGTGCGGTGCTCGCCGACCTGGCGCTGTTCCTGCATCCGCTGGACGGCGGGCCGGGCGGGACCGGGTGGCCGTTCGGGCGCGGGGTGTATCTGTCCGATCTGGCCCGGCGGCTGGAGGCGGTACCGGGGGTGGACGTGGTGACCTCGTTGGAGCTGACCGTGGGCGGTGTGCCGGCCGGGGACGTGGTTCCGGTCGACCCGGACGCGGTGGTGTGCGCGGGTCCGCTCGCGGTGCGGTTGGCCGGGGCAGCCGGGGCAGCCGGGGCAGCCGGGGCAGCCGGGATGGCCGGGACGGCCGGGTGGTCCGCGGGTCCCGGAAGGGAGTACTGAACCATGCCCCTGTTTCCGCCGAATCCGGACACCAGGCGGTGGCCCGACCTCGTCGCCGAGGCGCGGGCGTTGTTGCCGCTGGAGAGCCCGCGCTGGACCGACCACAACCACTCGGATCCCGGCATCGCGGTGATCGAGATGCTGGCGTGGCTGGTGGACACCGACGTCTACCGGGTCTCCCGGGTGACCGACCGGCATCGCCGCAAGCTGCTCGCGCTGCTCGGTGTACGACCGACCGCGCCGAGCGCCGCACGGGTCGTGTTGGCGATCCGCCCCGGACCCGGCGCCCCGGCCGAACTGCCCGCCGGGCTCGGCTTCGTCGCACACGGGGCGGACGCGCCGCTCGGCCTGGAGACCGTGGCGGCACTGCCGCTGACCGGCGCCACGGTGGCGGCGGCCGGCACCGCGACGGACACCGCCGATGAGTCCAATTGGACCGATCACACCCCCACCCTCCTCGCCGGCACCACCGTGGACGCCCTCGGCCCGGACCCGCACGTCGGCTCCGCACTGCTGCTCGGCCTGGACCGGGCGCTGCCCGCGGGCACCGCGCTGACCCTGTGGGTGGATGCCGACGGCACCGACGACCTCGACACCGAGCCGCATCACAGCGCGCGAACCGTCTGGGAGGTGCGCTCGGGCGGTGCCTGGGTGGCGCCGGCCGAGGTCGACGACCACACCCGCGCGCTGACCCGATCCGCCGCCGTGCGATTGCGGATCGGGCCCGGTGGGTTGCCCGTCGAGCCGCTGGGCGTGGCCGGTGCCCGGGCCTGGTTGCGCTGCCGCCTTGCGCGGGGCCGGCACGACGCGGCGCCGCGGTTGCGCCGGGTGGTCGCGGACGCGGTCGAGGCGACGCAGGCGAGTACGGCGGTCGGTGCCTACGACGTCGCGCCGGGGGTGGTGGTCGGCGGGGCGGGGGCTCCGGTGGAGGGGGCCCGTACCGCGCTGACGATCACCGTGGACAACGCGCGGACGGTACGCACGGTGCATACCGGCGACCCGGGCGCGCCGACCGTGCGGGTGCTGCGCTGGATCGCGCCGACCGCGACGGTGCCCGGGCGGCTCGTGGTCGAACTCGTCGCGGTGGGGGTCGGGGACGGCGCGCCGGAGCAGGTCTTCGCGCTGCCCGGCGGTGCGACGGCCGAGGCGCCCCGGGTGTGGTTGGCCGATCCGGCGGGCGGTGTGGAGGCGGTGCGGTTGGTTCCGGATCTGGACGCGGCCCGCCGGACCGACCTGTCCGCCGTGTTCGACGCCCGCACCGGGACGTTGACGTTCGGCGACGGCCGCGCGGGACGCGTGCCCGAGCCGGGCCGTACGGTGCTCGCCGGCTACCGGGGCACCGCCGGGGCCCGAGGCGGCGTACTCGCCCCGCCCGCACCCGTGGCCGTCGCCGACGACGCCCGCACCCGGGTCCTGCTGGGCGGACCACCCGTCCCCGGCGCACTGGCCGCCACCCTCGTCGGCCCGGCCGAGGGCGGCACCGACGCCGAGGACACCGCCGCAGCGGCGGCCCGCGCGGAACGGGCACTGTGGGCCCACGAACGCCTGCTCGACGCGCTCGCCGCGGCCGACGCGCAATCGCTCGACGATCTGCCCCGCGCGACCGTGCCGCGCCTGGCCGTGCCGGAACGCGCGGTCACCCTGCCGGGCGTCGAGCGGTGCGCCCTGGACACCCCCGGCACCCGGATCGCCCGGGCCCGCGCCTTCGCCGAGACCGACCCGCGCCTGCCGGGCCTGGTCGCGGCGGGCTGCGTGACCGTCGTGGTGGTGCCGGCGCTGCCGCGCGAGCGCCCCGAACCGACCCCCGGCCTGCTGCGCGCGGTCCGCCGGCACCTGGCCGGGCGGCGAACGGCCGGCACCCGGTTCTTCGTCACCGGGCCGCGCTACGTCGAGGTACGCGCCGAGACGACGGTCGTCCTGCTCCCGGGCGCCGATCCGGTGGTGGTCGCGGCAGCGGTGCGGGTCGCGCTGGACACGTTCCTGCACCCGGTCACCGGCGGCCCGCGCGGTACGGGCCGGCCGTTCGGGCGGGACGTGTATCGCAGCGAGGTGATGCGGGTGATCGACGAGGTCCCCGGGGTGGACCACGTGAGCGCGCTCGCGCTGCGCGCCGACGGCGGGCCGCCCGGTTGCGGCGGGTTGTGCGTACCGCCGAACGCGCTGGTCGTGCCGGGTCCGCACACGGTGAACGCGGTACGGGCGGAGGCGGGTCGATGAGGGTCGGTGGCGGCGCGGCGGCGACGGGGTCCGCGGATCGGGTGGTCGAGGAGGCCGGTGTGCGACTGGCCGCCGCCGATCTGCGCGACCTCACGGGCAACGAGGTGTCGAGCCTGGCCCGGCACACCCGGGCCGCGCATCGCACGTGGGGTGTCGGCGTGGGCCTGGAGGTGTGGAACCTCGGCGACGGGCGGGTGCTCGTGGAGCCGGGCGTGGCGCACACCCGCTGTGGCGAGTTGCTGGTGCTCGGGGCCGACGAGGTGCCGTTCGTGCCGGCGCAGGCGACCGGGCCGCTGACGCTGGTACTGCGGGCCGAATGCGGTGGCCCGAGGGCCCGGACGCGCTGGGTGGCGAGCGGGGTGCCGGCGGGCGCCGAGGACGTACCGCTCGCGGTGTACCACCCCGACACGCGGACGCTGGACGTCGGCGACGGCGCGCGGCGCAACGCGCACGGACCCGGCCCGGCGGTGGTGGTCGCGGGCCGGATGGCGCGAGGCGGGACGGCCGCCGAGGGGTCGCGGATGCAGTGGTCGGCCCGGATCGACTTCACCCGCCCGTTTGCGGGTGTACCGGAGGTGTTCGTCACCGCCGAGGGGCCGCCGCCGGCCCCCGCGGGCGCCACCACCGTGCAGGTCTCGGCGGTCGACGCGGCGGGTTTCCGGATCACCGTGCGGCACGTGCTTCCGGACGACGGCGCGCCGACCGAGCAGCCGAAGGTGTCCGCGGTGCCGATGGCGTTCGGGTGGATGGCGGTATTGGCCGCCCAGCCGGTCCCGGCGCGCCCCGAGCCCCGCACCGACCCATGCCCACCACCGTGCACCCGCCCACCCCTGAACCTGCCCGGCCTCCGCGGCCGAGCCGACACACCGGCCGACGTCCGACCGGGCACCCGCCCGGATCCTCGATCGAGGGGGAAGTTCGTATGACGGGCCCGACGACGAGTGGGGCGGGGTTGCCGTCTACGCATCGGCCGCGCTTCTTTGCTCGGCAGGTGCGGGTGCGCTCGGCCGCGCGGGGTGGGGCGGGTTGCACGCCGCCGTGCCGGTTGCCGCGCCGTGTGCGGGTGGCTGCATCGGCGGGTGTTCCTCCGGATGTTCGTCCGGGTGTGTGCTCGGGCGGGTGCTCGGGTCTTGGATCGAGGGGGAAGTTCGTATGACGGGCCCGACGACGAGTGGGGCGGGGTTGCCGCCTACGCATCGGCCGCGCTTCTTTGCTCGGCAGGTGCTTGCCGCGGCGGAGTTGAACGATGTGGTCGCGATGGAGCGTTCGCGGCGGTGGTTGCACAACCGGGTGTTGCACGGGTGGGGGGTGGCGCTCGGGCTCGAGGTCACCGGAGCTCGGGGCGGCAAGCGGGTGGCGGTCGGTGCCGGGTATGCGCTCGATGCGCTCGGGCGGGACCTGATCCTGGCCGAGGGGGTGGAGGTCGACGTACCGGCCGTCGCCGCCGGGCCGGACGGTGGTGCCGTGGTGTTCTGCCTGACGCTGCGCTGGACCGAGGACGACGAGGCGGCGGTACGGACCCGGTCGGGCGAGTGCGGGGCGGTCGGCGCGGTGCGGTTGGCGGACGGGCCGACCGCGGCCTGGTGTACGCCGGCCGAACTGCGCGACGGGCTGGACGTGTTGCTCGCGACGGTGTCGGTGCGGGGGTGCGCGCTGACCGCGCCGCCCGATCCGGCCGGGCGGCGGGTGCTGCCGGTGTTGCCGACGCCGTATGTGGCCACCGGTTCCACGGGTGCCTTCGGCACGGTGTGGTCGCGGGTCGTGGATCCGGCCACCGGTGTGGTGATCGGGCTGCGCACGCTGGTGGACACGAGCGCGGCGGGCTTCGGCGACACCCCCGCGTATCTGGTCCGCCTCGACGGCGACCGGGAGTTGACCGCCGCCGGCGCGCCGGGCGGCCAGGCGTGCGTGTTGGACGGTACGCCCTACGTCGACGCCCCGGAGCCGGGACGGATGACCGTGATGGTGCCGATGCCCGCCGGCCGGATCGGCGGGGTCGTCGGCGGCGCCACGACGCTGCCGCTGAACCCGGCGCAGGTGCTGGCCGATGTCACCCTGCCGGACCTGGTGCGAAGCGCACTCGGCTGGCACATCTCGTGGATGGGGGTGGAGGGGGCGTGAGCGGCGTGAGCGACTACCGCTGGGTCAACGCCCTCGGCCGCTGGCCCGGCGCGCGGTTCGCCGGCGTGCGCACCGACGGCGAGCGGTTGACGCTGGCCCCGGGCGCCGCCTCGCTCGAACCGGTGGCCGTCGCCGACCTGGACCCGGCGAACGGCCCGCTGGGCATGGTCGTACTCGCCGACGGCACGGTCCTGGTCACCGACCCGGGCCACGGCCGCGTCCTGCAGGTGGACGGCTGCGACCACACGGTATGCGTCCTCGGCTGCCTCGACGTCGCGACGGGCGACCCGGCCGCACTCCGCGAACCGCGCGGTCTGTGGCTGCTCGGCGGCGGACGGCTGTTGGTGGTGGACGACGCGGCGCAAGACCTTCGCGCCCCCGACGGTTCGCACCGAGCGGAATGTCGTCCCGCCGGCATGGTCGTCCGGGCCGACACCGGTGAATACCTCGCGCCGTGGACCGATCCGCCGCCGGCCGAGGACCCTGCGCTGCGGGCCGCCCGCGAGCGGGTCGGCGGGCTCGCGGCGGTACGGGTGGTCGACGGGGTGCTGGTGGTGGGCGGGGCGCGGCAGGTGCCGGGCGCCGGGGTGGTGTTCGTTCCGGACGGCGGTGGCGACATCGTGCTGTTGGCCGCAGCGGACCTGGCCGGCATCGCGGTGGATCGTTGCGGGCGGGTGTTCGTCGCCGGCCCCGGTGGGATCGCCCGCCTCGGCCCCCGGCGGATCGGCGCGCGCGGCGTCGCCGTGGTGCCCGCGCCGCGGGAGCCGGTCGGGGTCGAGCACTGGGATCGGGTGCGGGTCGTGCTCGCCGAACCCGCGCCGGCGGGCACCCACGTTCGGGTCTGGACGATGCTCGCGACCGACGCCGCCGGCACCCCCGATCCGCCCGACCCGATGCACGCCGACGCCGACGACGCACCCGTGCCGACCGCCCGGGGACGCTGGCGGGCCGGCCCGCTGGACGGTGTGGATGTACGGGTCCTCGCCGGCCCGGCCCACCTCGGCGACCGGCTCTGGATCACGATCGAACTGCTGGGTGACGGCCGCGGCACCCCTCGCGTGGACGACATCCGGGTGGAACGCCTGGGGCGCGGCCTCCTCGACGCGCTGCCCGCCGCCTACACGGGCGACGACGACGGCTCCGGCACGCTCGGCCGACTGCTCGGCCTGTTCGGCTCCGCGCACGCGGCGTCGGTGCGCGGCCTTGACGACCTGCCCGCCTCGCTCGACCCCGGCGTGGCCCCCGACCGCCCCGACGACCCGTGGCTGGACCGGCTCGCCGGCTGGGTCGACGCGGTACCGCTCACCGCCGCCGACGACGCGGCCCGCCGCGCGAACGTCGCCGGAGCGTACGCCGCGCACGGCCGGCGCGGCACCCCCACCGGTCTGATCGAGGCGGTCGCACGCGAGACCGGGGTCGCCGTCCGGGTCGTCGAACCGCTGCTGCGCGCACAGGTCTGGCGCCTGGGCACCGGCGGCCTCGGCCGGGACACCGGTACCCGCGTCGCCGATCCCGGCCCGCCCGCCCTGGACACCACCGCCGTCCTCGACGGCGCCGACCTCGTCGCGGCACACGATCGTGGCCTGCCGCTGTATGCGACCTACGCACACCGGGTGTGCGTGCACGTCCCGCCGGAGCGGGCCGACGCACTGCCCGAGATCGCGCGCGTGGTCGAGCGCGAGCGACCGGCACACGTGTTCGCACAGGTGCGGCTCACCCGTCCGGGCGTGATCCCGGGACAGGTCGGCATCGACACCGTCGTGGCGGGCCCGCCGCCCGCGTGGACCGCCGGCGCCGGTCCCGGGTCGGGCGCCGACGTACGCCTGCCCGGCTCGCCCGCCGCACACGTCGGCGGCCCGGTCGAGACCCGCCTCGACACAACGCTTCCCACACCGGGCGGTCGCGGTGCGACCCCCGTCCGTCTGCAAGGGGTTGAGCACACGTGAGCCAGGACCGACAAAACCACACGTCGGACACGGGATGCGGCTGCGGCGGCGAGGACGCGGCCCCGGCGCCGCCGGTGCGCAACCGGTTCTATCCCGGCAAGTCGATGGACGTCCGCCACTGGTACATCGAACAGTCCTACCACCGGCGGACGGCGGCCACCCTGGCCCGACTCGGCCTCGGCCCGGGCGTGTTGTGCGGGCTCGACGTCGAACTGGGCACCGACGGCGCGCTGACCGTCTTCCCCGGCGTCGCGGTGGACGGCCACGGCCGGCTGATCGTGGTCGACGAGCGGGTACGGATCGAGCACCCGAACCAGCCCACGGACTGCGCGGGACACCCGAAGGGCGACTCGATCCAGACCGGCACGGTGGTACTGCGGTTGTGCGGGCACGAGTGCGGGGCCGAGTACGCGCGCATGCCCGTGGTGGACTGCGAGGTGCGCGAGGAGTGTGTGCCCTCGCTCACCCTGGAACGGTTCTCCCTGCGGATCACCGCCGGCGAACCCGATCCGGTCGGGCTGACCGCCGCGCAGTGCGCCGCGATCTTCCCGACCCGGCCCGGCGAGCACTTCGACCGTCGGGAGAAGATCGCCGACACCGTCGAACACGACTGCGGGTGCGTCGAGGAGTGCCTGGCGCTGGCGACGGTGACCTACGACCCGCCCCACGCGCCGGACCTGGACGCGGTCACCGCACGGCCGGTCGTGTACTCCAACCGGGTGCTGTTCGATCTGCTGATGTGCCTGGCCGCGCGGGTGGACAGGTGTTGCGCCGACACCACCGCCCCGCCCCGGATCACCGGGCTGTGGCCCAAGGTCGGCACCGGGGCGAACCCGGACACCTGGCGGGCGTTCGTCGCCGAGAAGCGCTTGGAGATCGCCTTCGACCGGCCGCTCGTGGACGCCGCGTTCGACGCCCCCGACACCTGGCTGGGCCTGTGGCAACTGGACCACCTCGGCGCCCGGCGGCTGACCCTGACCCGGGCCGGCGGCGCGTTCACCCGCGTCACGGTGCCCGTCGGCGGCGAGGGCGTGGCGTACACCGTCGGCCTGCAGAGCGAGGGGCTGCTCACCTCGACGGTGTTCGTGGTGGGCAGCCGGGTGGCGCTCGGCGGGCCCCCGCGCGCGCAGGGTCCGGACGGACTCGCCCTGGACCCGGACCTGGTCGGCACGGCGCTGACCGCAGCCGATCGCAACACGCTGTGGGCGTTGACCCCGGGCGCGCCCCGGGACACCACCCTGAACACGCTGATCGACCGGGCGCCGCTCACCGCCGTCCCGCCGTTCCCCACCGGCAACGGCACCCAGGGCGGCGAGATGCACGTGTTCACCCCGTTCCCGCCGCCGACCCTGCAGGACGAGGAGCACGCGCCCCGGCTGCTGCGGGTGTGGCCCGAGGGCGGCGTACGCCCGAACCGGGCCGGAGCGTCGCGCTTCACGCGGAGGCCGCGGATCCAGCTCACCGTGGACCGGGCGCTCACCGATGCCGCCCTGGCCGAGCCCGGCGGCTGGGTACGGCTGTTCCAGGCGGTGCGCGAGGGTGACCGGATCGCCGGCTTCCGGCGGCTCGAATTGGGCGGCGGCGTGGCCGCGCAGCCCGAGGGCGAGTCGCCGGCGCCGGCCGAGTCGATCACCTACGCCTTCGAGGTGACCGGGGCGGAGCCGGACGGGGAGTTCCTGCTTCAGGTGCGCTCCTCGGACACCGTCCCGGTGCCGCCGTTGGGCGCGGACGCGCCGACCCTGGCGCTGGACGCGGACTTCCTCGGTACCGCGCTGGACAACCACACGCTCTTCTCGATCTGGTCCGGCGATCGGCACCCGCTCCCGCCGCTGCCGGTCGGCGTGCTCGGCACCCGGTCGACGGTCGGCGAGCGGTTGTTCGACGGGAACCCCGGCGGGTTCCTGCACATCGCGTTCACGGTGGCGCCGGGATGAGCGCGGCAGCGGTGAACCGAGACGCCCACCGAGGCGTATGCCGCGACGTAAATCTGCACGCGCACCGACTCGCACACCCATACGCACACCCATACGCACACCGATACGCATTCCGAGGAGCTGAGGGACGTTGACCGGGTACGAACAAACGATCCGGCCCGTGGCGCCGGGCGGGCCGGGCGGGTGCGGTTGTGGGTGCGGCGGGGGCGGCGCCGGGACCGGCGGGTCCGGGTCCGGTGGTTGCGGATGCGGGGACTGCCTGGCGGGGCACGCGACCGGGCGGCTGCGCCCCCGCTGGTTCGGCGGACAACTCGTCGGCCCGGAGGACCTGACGCAGACCGGGGTCTGGCTGCTGGAGCGCATGCGCCGCCACAACCGGCTGCTGCACGGATGGGGCGTGGTGTGCGGGGCGACCGTACGCACGGTGCCGTTCGGCGACGGCGGCCGGCTGCCGTGGCTGCTCGACGTTTCGGCCGGCTACGTGCTGGGCCCGTACGGCGACGAGATCGTGATCGAGCATCCGGTGCGGGTGGACGTCCGCGACGCGCTGCCCGGCGGCACCGAGGGCTGCCCGCCGCCGACCGACCCGTGGTGTGCGCCGGTGCGCCGGCGCCGCGAACCGGGGCGCACGTACTACCTGGCGGTGCGGTACGACGAATGCCTCACCGCGCCCGTGGCGGCGGCGGGGTGCGGGTGCGAGGACACCGCCTGCGAGTACAGCCGGGTGCGGGAGGGCTTCGTGCTCGGTGTGCTGGACACACTGCCCCCGGCGTACCTCGCGGGGATCGACGACACCCGCCAGGAGACGACCGGCTGTTCGTCCCGGATCACCAACAACGGCACCCGGCCGTGCCCGTCGTGCCCCACCGACCCGTGGGTGGTGCTGGCCGACTTCACCGCGGCGGCGGACGGTCGGCTCACCGTCGACCCGCTGTACAACCGCCGGTTCGCCGCCTCGTTCGGCGGGTTCGGCTTCTACTGCGGCCAACCCGGCCAGAGCCTGGCGGGAACGCGGTGGGGCGAGGTCACCCGGCAGGCCGCGGCACAGGTCTTCGACGAGAGCCGCGCCGAGGATGTGCTGACGGCCGACGACCCGGCGGCGGTACGGGCGCTGCCGGCGCGCGCCCTGCTCGCGGTCGCGGACACCCCGCACCTGGCCGACGTACTGGGCGAGCGCACGGTGGCCGAACTGGCCCGGACCGACGCGGCGACGCTGATCGAGCGGGCCCAGGCGGCGGCCGTCCCGCCCGGCCCGGTGCTGACCGCGATCGACCGCGCCAACCTGGTGCTGCGGCTGACCGAGGACTGATCCCGGACGGCCGCCGAACCCTGAAGCCGGAGTCGAGGGGAGTCGAGGCAGTCGGGCGAGCCGAAGGCAGCCGACCCTGAACCTCGACTGGAGATCGAGGTATGTCCGCCGAATCCCCTCCGGGCCTCCCGGAAGCCGCCGGCACCGGATCGCGCATCCGGTCTCCGGGCCCACCCGGCGCTATCGTGAAAGACGGCCGGTGTCGACGCCACGACGGCGTCCGGGGCAGCCCCCGGACCCGGGCGGCGCCGCCGATCGGGCGTGGCGGATCGGGCTCTTCGCGGCGGACCGCGCGTGGAGCCGCGCCGATTCGAGTCCCGAGTCCCGAGTCCCACCACGCTCGGCGCCGTCGCCTCCGGCCCCGGTACGGCCCCGCCCGTCGCGGGCCGCCGCGCAGGAAGGGGACGCCCATGGCCGGCGCATACGTGTACGACTTCTCCGAAGGCTCCCGCGATCGGGCCGATCTGCTCGGTGGCAAGGGCGCGAACCTCGCCGAGATGACCCGGCTCGGCCTGCCGGTGCCGCCCGGGTTCACGGTGAGTACCGACGCCTGCCGGGTCTTCCTGCGCACCGGCGCGCCGCCGATCGGCCTGGACCGGGAGATCGACGAACACCTGGCCGACCTGGAGAAGTCGATCGGACGGCGGCTGGGGCAGCCGGACGATCCGCTGCTGGTGTCGGTGCGCTCGGGGGCGCGGTTCTCCATGCCCGGGATGATGGACACGATCCTCGACGTCGGCCTCAACGACGCCTCGGTGCGCGGTCTGGCCGAGACGAGCGGCCGGGAGCGCTTCGCGTGGGACTCGTATCGCCGACTGGTGCAGATGTACGGGACCACCGTGCTCGGCGTGGCCGCGGCGCGGTTCGAGGGGGTGCTGAGCCGGCGGCGGGCCGAGTCGGGCGTCGCCGACGACCTGGGGTTGAGTGTGTCCGACCTGGTGGCGATCGTGCGGGAGTTCCGGGCGCTGATCGCGGCGGACACCGGCGAGGAGTTTCCGCAGGATCCGCGCGAGCAGTTGGATCGGGCGGTGCTCGCGGTGTTCCGGTCCTGGAACGGCGAGCGGGCCCGGGTCTACCGGCGGCGCGAGCACATCCCCGACGACCTGGGGACGGCGGTGACCGTACAGGCGATGGTGTTCGGCAACTCGGGGTCCGACTCGGGCACGGGCGTCGCGTTCACCCGCGATCCCGGCACCGGACGCCCCGGCGTGTACGGCGACTACCTGCCCGACGCGCAGGGCGAGGACGTGGTCTCCGGGGTGCGGGACGCGCATCCGCTCCAGGACCTGGAACGGCTCGATCCCGCCGCGTACGAACGACTGATCGGGTGCCTGGGATTGTTGGAGGCGCACTATCGCGACCTGTGCGACGTGGAGTTCACCGTCGAGCGGGGCAGGTTGTGGATCCTGCAGACCCGGGTGGGCAAACGCAGCGCCGAGGCGGCCTTCCGGATCGCCTGCGCGCTGGTGGACGAGGGCGTGATCGACTGGCCGGAGGCGCTGGCGCGGGTCGACGGCGGGCAGCTCGACCAGCTGACCTTCCCGCGCTTCGACGCGCACGCCGACACCGAACCGCTCGCGCACGGTGTGCCGGCCTCGCCCGGGGCGGCGGTCGGCGCGGCGGTGTTCGACGTGGCCGCGGCGACTCGGCGGGCCGAGGCGGGGGAGCCGGTGGTGCTGGTCCGGCCCGAGACCAGTCCGGACGACCTGCCCGGGATGATCGCCGCCGAGGCCGTCGTCACCGGCCGGGGCGGCAAGACCAGCCACGCGGCGGTGGTCGCGCGCGGCATGGGCAAGGTCTGCGTGTGCGGCGCGGCCGACCTGGACATCGACATCGAGGGCCGGCGGGCCACGGCGGCCGACGGGACCGTGGTCGCGGAAGGCGACACGATCTCGGTCGACGGCACGGCCGGTGCCGTGTACCTCGGCGAACTGCCGCTGGTGGCCTCGCCCGTGACCCACTACCTGGAGACCGGCGAGCGTACGCCCGGCGTGGTCGAGGCGGTCGCCCGCTTCCTGGACGCGGCCGACGCGACCCGCCGCCTGGACGTGCTCGCCAACGCCGACACCGCCGATGACGCGGCCCGGGCCCGGCGCTTCGGCGCCCGGGGGATCGGCCTGTGCCGTACCGAACACATGTTCCTGGGCGATCGGCGCCGGCTCGTCGAGGACCTGATCCTGGCCCGCGACGACGCCGACCGCCGGCTGGCCCTGGACGCCCTGTTGCCGCTCCAGCGCCGCGACTTCACCGACATCCTGGCGGCCATGGACGGCCTGCCGGTGACCATCCGGCTGATCGACCCGCCGCTGCACGAGTTCCTGCCCGACCACACCGAATCGGCGGTGCGCCTCGCCCGTGAGCGCGCGGCGGGGCGGGAGCCGGACGCGCGCGAGGCGCGGATGTACGAGGCGGGTGAACGCCTGCGTGAGCGCAACCCGATGCTGGGGCTGCGCGGGGTGCGCCTGGCCCTGGTCGTCCCCGGCCTGATCGCCACCCAGGTGCGCGCGATCGCCGAGGCGACGGTGGCCCGGCTGCGGGCCGGCGGCGACCCCAAAGCGGAGATCATGATCCCGCTGGTGGCCACCGTCGAGGAACTGCGCCCGGCCCGGGCGGAGGTGGAACGGGTCCTCGCCGAGGTCGGGCGGGAGGCGGGCATGGCGGTGCGGTGTCCGGTGGGCACGATGATCGAACTGCCCAGGGCCGCGCTCACCGCGGCCGAACTCGCGGGTGAGGCGGACTTCTTCTCGTTCGGCACCAACGACCTGACCCAGACCACGTGGGGCCTGTCCCGCGACGACGCCGAAGCCTCCTTCCTGGCCGCCTACCTGGAGCGCGGCATCCTGTCCGTCTCCCCGTTCGAAACCCTCGACCGCGCCGGCGTCGGCCGGCTGATCGAGAGCGCCGTCACCGAGGCCCGCCGCGCCGAGCCGGACCTCCGCATCGGCGTCTGCGGGGAACACGCGGGCGACCCGACGTCGATCCACTACCTCGCCGGCCTCCCCATCACCTACGTCTCCTGCTCCCCTTACCGCCTACCGAGCACCCGCCTGGAAACCGCCCGCGCGACGGTGGTGGGCGGCGGCCCGGGGGACACGCGCTGAGCGGAGCCGGAACGCCGCGCCGGTCGCGCGTCGTCGGAATCGGAATGCGTGACCCTTCGGAATCGGCCATGAGGTGATGTCCGAGAGTGGGCGGAGGGTTCTGCGTGATGTGGATGTGCGGGCCTCCGGGGGTGTGCCGAGGAGGGAGTTCTTCACTTTCGGCTCGCTCGGCTGTTTTCCGGGGTTTCACCGGGTGTAGTCGACCGGTCACATGATCGTCGAGAGCGTTGTCCACTTTCGGTAACGAGGCCGAAACAGAGCGTGCCGCCACTGTCCGTAAATGGGGTTTCACGCACCGCTGTCGATACGGAAATGTGGCCTGCGTCGAAGCCGGGCCAACCAACCGCACGGCTCCCCGGGGCGGCGGCGGAGGCTGCGGCTCGACGAGATCGGTACGAACTCAGCCAGGTAGAACGCACAACAAGGAATGAGGACACTTCGATGTTCCGCTCACTCGCCACCGTGGCGTCCGGCGTGGTTGCCGGCACCCTCATGGGCGCGCTCGTCTTCGCGCCCACCGCACGGGCCGACGCCGCTGCTCCCGACACCTCCTGCCCGACGGGGAACCTCTGCGTCTACAGCGGAGAGAGCCTTACGGGAACGCGCACGGTCATCTCGGCGCGGGCGATCGAGGAGCGCAGTGACGCCGGATACACGATCCAGGAGCCGGTTCTGTCGATCGCGAACCGCACCGGCTTCGACGTGCTCCACGGCGTGAGTCGCTCCGTGGTGTGCATTCGGTTCCCCTGTTACCAGTACACCGTGGACGGGCGCGTCGAGGCCGGGCGCGACCTCGCGTCCGCCGACACGGCCGGTCGGCCGCTGGTGGTCGGCAAGGACTTCGGCCGGTAGGACCACGGCCGACAGGGCTCGGGCACTTCGGTACGACCGCCCGGGGTCGCCGTCCCGCGAGGGATGGCGGCCCCGGGCCATGGCATATCAGACGCGGTGTCGCCATCCTGGGCGCCCATGGTGTCGTGGACCGTCGCGCTGCTCGCCGAATACCGCAGGGACGACTACCGGGGGCCGAAGCAGCCGTGGGTACCGCCGATCTCCGGCCCGTGCACGGCTCGTGGTGCGCCGGCGCGGCGGGGATCGGGGGGCGTTGTGGGCGGCCGGGCGGGCGCTCGATGATGCGACGGTGCGCGGGCCGCCCCAGACACGCCGACCGGCGTACCGGCCCGTCCGGCCCCGGAGTGGCCGGTCGACCGGGCTCCCACGGGCTCGCCGGCCTGCTGCAGGTCACCCCTGCGCCTCGCCTGGGACACGGGTGATCCAGGGGACCGGGCGCGGCCGCTCGGTTGGCTCCGGAACCGGCCTGCGGCCGAGATGTCGGCGGCGGGCGAGATCATGGTCGACATGACCGATGAGCGCCACTCCCGGACGGCCGCCGAGCACCTGCCCCCCGAACTTGCCGAACGGTGGATCGCGTTGCTGCGTCCCTGTGTTCGGCTGCGCCGAGCCGGTGCCGACGAGCAGGTCGTCGCGGTCCTCGGCGGCGCGCCGGAGTTGCCGAGCGGGGTCGATTGGCCCGACTGGCCGGGGGTCGGGCCGTTGTCGTTCATAGCCTCGGTGCGGTGTGCGGCGCTGCCGGCGGCCGGGCGGGCTCCCGGCTTTCCGCCCGACGGGACGCTGCTGTTCTTCCACTTCGACGGCCGATTCGAGAGTGCCGGCGATGCCGAGCCGGCGTTCGTCTCCATTTACGATCCCGCGACGTGGGCCGGATCCCGAGTGTTGTACGTCCCGGAGGGCACGCCGCTCCTCCCGGCGGACGTGCCCCGCGGGCCGGCACCGTACCCGCGGGTGGAATTGGCGGCGGAGGTCGAGCAAAGTGCCCCCGATCTCTGGCTGCCGCAGGCGCGGAAGGCCCTGCTCGGCACCGGCGACCCGTGGCCCGAACCTCGCGAAATCCCGCTCGCGCTGCGGCCGTTCCGCCGCGCCTTCGCGAAGCTCAACGGCCGCATCGGCCACCGGATCGGCGGTCACGCCGTGCCGATCCAGGGCCCGGTGGAATACGAGGCCGCCAACGCGGAACTCGGCATCGACCGCCCCTGGGGCGACGCGCAGTTGGATGCGGAGGCCACACGCTGGGTCCTCCTCGCCCAGTTCGACAGCGACGAGGACGCGGAAATGGAATGGGGCGACGCGGGAACCCTGTACTGGCTGATCCACCCCGAAGACCTCACCACCCGAAACTTCACCCAAACCCGCCTGATAGCCCAGTGCTGAGCACCCGGAGCCGCGAGTGAACCGGTTGCAGGTCGCCGCCACCGGCGCAATCGCGGCATGGTGTACCGGAGCGGGCCCGGTCGATGCCCGCCGCCTCGGTCACCGGTCGACCGCCCGGCCTCGAGGTGCCGCGCGATCTCGCGGTCGGCGAGCGCTGCAAGGATGCCCTCGCTGTCCAGCCACCGGTCGAAGCGGTCGCGCAGCTCGGTGACTTGGTCGATAGCGGTACCGCGGTCGCCCTCTCCAGCGTCGCGGTGCCCAGCACGGTGTGAGGTCGAGTGGACCCGGCGCTCATCGACTACTTCGAAAAGCAGCTTGCGGGGCACTGCAGGGCGGCCATGATGCTCGGTTCCCGCGCGCGCCGAACTTCCCGGGTACCGGGAACGATTCGCCCACGAGATCGCCGCCGCACGGGCGGTGGACGGGGCGTTCACGGCCGCCGTGGTCGGCTCCGGGGACACCGCGTTCGTCCAGGACACCCGCGAACTCGCCGCGGTGGGCGCCCGGGACGGCCGCGTTGTCCGGCGCCTGCCGTTGCTCGACGACGAGGACTCCCCGCCACCCCGCTCGGTGACGACGGATTGGGCCGGGGCGGCAGGGGACGGACCTACGAGGCGGGCGATGGGGCGTCATGTGGAGGCGGTCGCGGGCCTGGGGTCTACGGCTGCGGGTTGGTGTCCAGGGGGCGTAGGAAGCGGCGTTCGTAGCGCTTGATGCAGCCCGTGGTGCGGGCGAGTTCGATCGCGGCTTGGCATTCCGGGTCGGTCGCGCTGTCGATGCGGTACTGCTCGTAGGCGGCGAACCCGGGGAACGAGAAGAGGGCGTAGGCGATGTCGCTGTCGCCCTCGCTCGGCAGGAAGTAGCCGTGGTGGGTGCCGCCGAAGCGGTTGACCAGGTGGATCCAGCGACGGCCGTACTCCTCGAAGTCGGCGAGCTTGTCGGCGTCGATCTCGTACTTGAGGTGAATGGTGATCATGCGTTCATGATGCCGGGTGACCGGCCGGCGCGGCGGATCAGCCGGACTTCAGTCGCATGGCCAGCAACTGGCCGGGCCACTCGGGTTGGTCGGGGCGCTCGACGGTGAAGGGGGTGACCGGGGTGAAGCCCAGGCTTTGGTATTGGCGGACCAGAGCGCCGTCGTCGCCTCCGTAGCAGTCGACGCGGATCAGGTCGACGCCGCGGCTCGCCGCCTCTCGGCGGGCGTCCGCGATCAGGGCGGCGCCGACGCCCGCGCCGACGAAGCGGCGGTCGGTGACGAGGAGGTTGATGAACAACTCGGGTTCGTCGACCGGGTCGATGTACGCGGAGGGCGTGTCGGAGAAGACACAACCACCCGCCGGGACACCGTCGATCTCGGCCAGGCGGGCGTGCCCGTGGCGGATCACCGACTCGACGCGCGCCTCGCCCCCCGGGCGGGTGGACCACGGTTCGGTGCCCCATTGGCCGGGGCGGCCGGCGGCGGTCAGCCAGGCCACCGCGCTGTCGAGCATGGTGAGGAAGACCGGCACGGCGCCGGTGTCCACGTCGACCGTCCGCACCCGTACCGGCACACGTGTGCCGTTCTCGTGTTCCCGTGCCATCGGGGACCCCTTTCCGATCACCCCGATCCTCGCACGCGACACGATTCGTGGAACAGGAGCGAAAGCGTCGATCGGCGGTTGGTTCCACCGCAATCCCGATCGTCGCACTGCGGACAGGGTCGGTTCCAGCGTGTTACGTTCCCGCCATGGCATCGAGTACTGCGAAGCAAGTCATCGATGGTTTAAGGGAGTTGGCCGCACCGGGTGGATCCGCCGCCGAAGTGTTCGCGCGGGCCGACGAGTTGCTGCGGAATGTGCTCGGGTACGACGCGGTCTGTTGGCACACCGCGGACCCCACCACCGGACTCGTCACCTCCGTGGTGAGCAACGACCTGAGCATGGCGGGGTTTCGCGAGGCGGTGCGGATGGAGGTGTGGCACGAGGACATCGCCTCCTTCGCCGCGATCCGGCGCAGTGGGGTCCGGGCCGAGACGTTGAGTCGGGCGACGCGGGGGCAGCCCGAACGGGCGATGAGATTTCGCGAACAGCTCGCCCCGTCCGGGTTCGGTGACGAATTGCGCATGGTCTTCGACACGCAGGGCGGCCGGTGGGGGTGTGCCGCGTTCATGCGGGGCCGGGAACACGGCCCCTTTCTGGGCCGCCAGCGGGACTTGGCGGATGTCGCCGCGCGGCACATCGGCAACGCGCTGCGGGCCTGCCATGCCGCCCCGACGTGGGCGCTCCCGGCGGACCAGGCGCCCGCGATGATGATCCTCGGTCCCTCGAACGGCCTGGTCGCGGCGGATCAGCGGGCTCAGCGGCTGCTCGCCGACCTCGCCGACGACTCGTCGGCCTCACTGTCCGTGCCCACCGCCTTCGCGATGGTGTCCGAGCATGCGCGACGGGCCGCGTCCGGGGTGCTCGCCGCGCAGGTGCCGATTCGGGTGCGTACCGGGGACGGGCGGTGGTTCGTGTTGCATGCCTCGCTGGTCGACGGTTTCGCCGATGGGCATGTCGGGGTGGTGGCCTCGCCCGCGTCACCGGCCGAGACGATGCCGCTGTACCTGGCGGCGTTCGGGTTGACCGGGCGCGAGCAGGAGGTGGCATTGCAGGCGATTCGCGGTTGTGACACGCGGGAGATCGCCCGGGTCCTGGCGATGACCCCGTACACGGTCCAGGACCACCTGAAGGCCGTTTTCACCAAGGCCGGGGTGTCCAGTCGCCGGGCGCTGATCGCCCGCATCGTGCAGGGTGAGCTGCCGCCGGAGTAGCGGTCGCGGGCGGTGGGCGGGCGCCGGGAAAAGAGCGCGGACGTGCGTCGGGGCGGTGTTAGGGTGCCAGACGCACTGTGTCACATGGGATGAGTTCGTTCGGAGAGGAACGTCATGCGCCGAGGGTTCAGCGGTCTCTACGGAATTCTTCCCATCAGTGCAGCCGCAGGAGCCTCTGGCCGTCATGAACCATCTGAACATCGGGATTCTCGCGCATGTTGACGCGGGGAAGACCAGCCTGACCGAGCGTCTGCTGTTCGACGCGGGAGTGATCTCCCGGGTCGGCAGTGTCGATGCCGGCAGTACCCAGACCGATTCGCTCGACCTGGAGCGTCGGCGTGGGATCACCATCCGTTCCGCCGTGGTGGCGTTTCGGGTGGACGACCTCCAGGTCAATGTCATCGACACCCCCGGCCACTCCGACTTCGTTGCGGAGGTGGAGCGGGCGCTGCGCGTACTCGACGGCGCCGTGTTGGTGGTGTCCGCGGTGGAGGGCGTGCAGGCCCGAACCCGGGTGCTGATGCGTTCGCTTGCCCGATTGCGGATCCCGGTCCTGGTGTTCGTGAACAAGATCGACCGGATGGGCGCGTGCTACCGGGAGGTACTGGACGCGCTGGCTGCCGAACTGGGGCCCGGGTGCGTCGCGATGGGATCGGTGGCCGGGATCGGTACCGCGGACGCGCGATTCGCGCCGTTCGACGTGGGCGACCCGGGGTTCGCGGAACGGCTCGCGGAGGCGTTCGCCGACCACGGCGAGTCGTTCGTGGACGCGTATCTGGACGACCGGGTCGTGGTTACGGCGGCGGACTACACGCGCGAACTGCGGCGCCAGGTACGGGAGGCGCGGGTGTACCCGGTCTTCTTCGGCTCGGCCCTGAACGGGGAGGGGGTCGAGCACCTGGTGCGGGGAATCGCCGCGTGGTTGCCGCGCGTCGAGGCGGCGGCGGGGCAAGAGCCTTTGAGGGCAGTCGTGTTGAAGATCGAGCGGGCGCGCGCGGGGGAGAAGATCGCGTACGTGCGGACCTGGAGCGGGGTGCTTCGGGCGCGGGACTCGGTCGCGCTGTTCCGGCGCGAACACGGGGGCGGTGTGGTCGAGACGACCGTGCGGGCCTCCGGGGTGCAGGTCTTCGATCGTGGTACGGCGGTGCGGGACGCGGATGCGACGGCGGGCACCATCGCCAAGGTGCGGGGGCTGGCGCAGGCGCGGGTCGGCGATCAACTCGGGTCGGCGGACGGGCTGCCTCGGACCGGACTGTTCGCGCCGCCGACGTTGGAATCCGAGGTCACGCCCGGGCATCCGGGCGAACGGCCCGCGCTGTACGCCGCGTTGCAGCGGATGGCCGAGGAGGACCCGATGATCGACGTGCGGGGCGACGAGTCGTCGGGGGCGATCTCGGTGCGCCTGTACGGCGAGGTGCAGAAGGAGGTGATCGGGGCGACGCTGGCCGAGGAGTTCGGTCTGCGGGTGGCGTTCGCCGAGTCGCGGCCGCTGTACTTCGAGCGCCCGGTGGGGGTGGGTGAGGCCGTGGAGGAGATGGACGCGGACGGGCCTGCGTACTTCTGGGCCACGGTCGGTGTGCGGGTCGAGCCGGCGGCGCCGGGGAGTGGGATCGCGCTGCGGTTGGGGGTCGAGTTGGGGGCGCTGCCGCTCGCGTTCCATCGGGCGATCGAGGAGAGTGCGCGTCGGACGTTGCGGCAGGGGTTGTACGGGTGGGAAGTGCTGGACTGCACGGTGACGTTGACCCGTACGGGGTATTTCAGTCCGGTGAGTGCGGCGGGGGACTTCCGGAGTGTGACGCCGCTGGTGGTGGCCGATGCGTTGCGGCGGGCCGGGACGCGGGTGTTCGAGCCGACGCATCGGTTCGAGGTGGAGACTCCGGCGGACTGCCTGGGTGTGGTGTTGTCGGCGCTCTCCGCGGTGCGGGGGGTGCCGGAGGAGCAGGTCGCGCGGGGGGATCGGTTCCTGGTGCGGGGGAGCCTTCCGGCGGCGATGGTGCATGGGGTTACGGGGCGGTTGCCGGGGCTGACGCGGGGGGAGGGGGTCCTGGTCAGCGAGTTCGAGGGGTATCGGCCGTTCGGGGGGCAGGCGGTTCCGACGCGGGAGCGTGTGGGGGTGGATCCGTATGACCGGGAGCGCTACATGTTGCAGTCGCTGGGCCGGGTTCGGGGCGGCTGAGGTCGCGCGCACCCGGTGGTCGCGGGTGGGCCCGGCTTCGGTTGTCCTCAAGCGCCGGACGGGCTGGGAGTCTGGTGGCCCCGGCGCCGGGGGCCGCGGTTTGGCCTCCGGCCGGGTGTCCTCAGGCGCCGGACGGGCTGGTTTGGTTTGGGTGTCCCCAGTGCCGGGGGCCGCGGTTTGGCCTCCGGCCGGGTGTCCTCAAGCGCCGGACGGGCTGACTGTTCGGGTGCCCCGAGCGCCGAGGGTTGCGGTTTGGCCTCCGGCCGGGTGTCCTCGAGCGCCGGACGGGCTGATTGTTCGGGTGCCCCGAGTGCCGGGGGTTGCGGTTTGGCCTCCGGCCGGGTGTCCTCGAGCGCCGGACGGGCTGATTGTTTGCGTGCCCCGGGTGTCGGGGGCTGTGGTTTGGCCTCCGGCCGGGTGTCCTCAGGCGCCGGACGGGCTGGTTTGGTTTGGGTGTTCCCAGTGCCGGGGGCTGCGGGTTGCTGGTGGCCTTCGGTTCGGGGTGCTCATGTGTTGGATGCCAGGGGTGGGGTTTTTAGGGGGTGGGGTCTGTGGGGGGTGCTCCTGTGGAGGCTCTGGCTACCAGGCGGGGGGTGAAGCGGTGGTCTACGTGGGGGGCGTGGTAGCCCTGGAGTTGTTGCCACATTGCCGTGGCGATTGCTGTGGACATTTGTTCTATGGGTTGTTGGATCGTGCTCAGTGGGGGGTCGCTGTGGGCGGCCAGGTATGAGTCGTCGTAGCCGACCACCGAGATGTCGGTCGGGACGTGGCGGCCGGATTCGCGGGCGGCGGAGATTGCGCCGAGGGCCATCAGGTCGCTGCCGGTGATGATCGCCGTGGCGCCGGCGTCCAGGAGGCGGCGGGCCGCGGCTTGGCCGCCGGTGATCGAGTACGTGGACTCCACGTAGAGCGCGTCGTCGCAGCCGCCGAACGTCGCGGTCATCGCCGCGCGGTAGCCGGCCAGGCGGTGGCGGGAGGGGCGGTAGAACTCCTCGCCGCCGGCCAGCGCGATCCGGGTGTGCCCGAGGCTGTGCAGGTGCGCCACCGCCATCGCGGCGCCGGCCGCCTCGTCGGTGGTGACCGTGGACACCGGCAGGCCCGGTACGCCGCCGTTGACCAGCACCATCGCCACGTGCTTCCCGCGCAGGTGCCAGTAGAAGCCGTGGTCGGCCTCGGGGTTGGCGTGTCGTCCGGAGACCAGGACCAGCCCCTCGATGCCACGCCTCAACAGAGTTTCGATGTAGTCCAGCTCGGTCGGTCCGTGCTTCGTGGAGCTGCCGATCAGCGCGGTCACCCCGTACTGGCTCAGCCGCGCCTCCACCGCGCCGGCCAGCAGGGCGAAGGCGGGGTTCTCCAGCTCCGGCACGATGATGCCGACGAAGGGTTGGCCGACCGGGGCCGGCGCGACCATGCCCTGCTCGCGGATCGCCGCCAGGACTCGGGTCCTGGTGTGTTCGGCGACCCCGGGCTTGTCGTTGAGGACCCGGCTGACGGTCGCCGCGCTCACCCCGATCCGGTCGGCGATCCTGCGGACCGATGGGCGGTCTGGTGTCACGCGATGGTCACCTCTCTTGGGCGGATACGGCGCACGGAGGACACGCACACGCTAGCGAAACGTGTTTCTCCGTTGCAACAAAATCTTTGAAACATGTTGCAGGGTGTTGCAGTGGTCAACGCCGAGCTTTTACGCTCCTCGGCATTCGACCTGATGAACGGCATGTTTCGGAGTCGCAAACACCATGCACCCACCGGAAACACTCTGTAACACAGTGGCACATCACGACGGTTCGCCGGGCTACGTGAGCAACCCGTCGCCGCAACCGGGCGAGCGCGTCGAGCTGTTCGTGCGTGCCCGCACCGACGCCGGCGCCAAGCGGGTACACGTGCGCACCAAGCTCGACGGCGAACCGGTGTTCACCGAGGCGCGGGTGGATCGGGTGGCCGGCGACGAGACCTGGTGGCGGGTCGAGGTCGAGGTCGGCAGCACCGAGTTCGGCTACCGCTTCCTGCTCGACACCCCCACCGGCAACCGCTGGCTGACCGGCGTCGGCATCGCCTCGCGCGATGTGCCCGACACCGGCGACTTCACCCTCACCACCCACCCGGCGCCGCCCGCCTGGGCCGCCGACGCGATCGTGTACCAGATCTTCCCGGACCGCTTCGCCCGCTCCGCCCGGCAGAGCGACACGCTCCCGGACTGGGCCACTCCGGCCGGCTGGGACGACCCCGTCCCGTGGGGCACCCCGGGCGCGCTGCAGCAGATCTACGGCGGCGACCTGTGGGGCGTGCTCGACCGGCTCGACCACATCCGGGGACTGGGCGCGAACGTCCTCTACCTCACCCCGTTCTTCCCGGCCCGCTCCAACCACCGCTACGACGCGACCACCTTCGACCGGGTCGACCCGCTGCTCGGCGGCGACGAGGCGCTGCGGGCGCTGACCGCCGAGGCGCACCGGCGCGGCATGCGGGTGATCGGCGACCTGACGCTCAATCACTCCGGGGACGGGCACGAGTGGTTCCGGCGCGGACAGGCCGAACCGGACTCCGCCGAGGCGGGTTTCTACTACTTCGACGGCGCGGATCGAGGCCGCTACGCCTCGTTCTGCGGTGTGGACACGCTGCCGAAGTTCGACCACGCCTCCGCCGAGTTGCGGGCGCGGTTGTACGAAGGCGCGGGCTCGGTGGTGGCGCGGTATCCGCGCGACTTCGGGCTCGACGGCTGGCGGATCGACGTCGCCCAGTCGGCCGGCCGCTACGGCACCCAGGACCGCAACGCCGAGGTGGCCCGCGCCACCCGCGCCACGCTGAACGCCGCCGCGCCGGACACGCTGCTCCTGGCCGAGCACCAGCACGACGCGTCCGTGTCCCTGCGCGGCGACGGCTGGCAGGGCACGATGGCCTACGCCGGCTTCACCCGACCGGTCTGGGGGTGGCTCGCCGACGCGCCGCTCACCGAGTTCTGGGGGGTGCCCGGGCCGATCCCGGACTACGGCGGCGCCGAACTGGCGGCCGTCATGCGGGACTTCGCCGCCCTGCTGCCCTGGCGCTCGTACACCCACAACCTGACCCTGCTCGACTCGCACGACACCCAGCGGTTCCGCTCGATGGCCGGGCGCGAACGCCAACACTTGGGCGCCGCCCTGCTGTTCACCCTGCCGGGCCTGCCGATGGTGTTCGCCGGCGACGAGGTCGGCGTGGAAGGGGTGCACCTGGAGGACGGCCGCCGGCCGTTCCCGTGGGACCCCGCGCGCTGGGACCACGACACCCACCGCGTCTACCGCGACCTGATCGCGCTGCGGCGCGGACACCGGGCGCTGCGCGAGGGCGGCCTGCGTTGGCTGCGCTGCGAGGCCGACACCGTGCTGTTCGAGCGATGGTTGCCCGAGGAGACGCTGCTCGTCCAGGTCGACCGCGCCTCGCACGCCCCGGTCGCCGCGCCGGTCGCCGCGCACAGCCTGACCGGCGGACCCGACCTGCGCCCCGGCGAGCCGATGCCCGCCGACGGACCGGCCTTCCACGTCTGGCGGGTGGAACGCGCGTGACCCGCACCGAGCCCACCGCCCCCGCACCCACCCCGGGAGAGTCACCCCGCATGTCCCTGCCCGCGAACACCGGCGGCGTGATCGAGACGTTGTCGAACGTACGCTCGACGCACCTGGACAACGTGCGCGACGTCCACGTGTACCTGCCGCCCGGCTACGACCGGCAGGCCGGACCGTACCCCGTGGTGTGGCTGCACGACGGGCAACACGTGTTCGCCCGCACCGGCCTCGAACCCAGCTGGCGGGTCGAGGAGACCCTGGACCGGCTGATCGCCGCCGGCCTGCTGCCGCCGCTGATCGCGGTGGCCGTGGACAACGGACGCGACGACCGCGGCGCCGAGTACAGCCACTACGTGCCGTACCCGCGCGACCCGCGCGCGTTGTCCCGGGGCGAGCTGTACGAGCGTTTCCTGATCGAGGAGTTGCGCCCGCTGATCGCGGCCCGGTACCCGATCACCGACGACCCGGCGCACACCGCCGTACTCGGCTCCTCGATGGGCGGCCTGGTCAGCTACCACCTGGCGTTTCGCCGCCCCGACGTGTTCGGCCTGGCCGGAGTGCTCTCGCCGTTCCTGGTCTTCGTCGACCCGATCACCCTCGCCGAGACGCCCGTGCACCACCGGCAGAGCGCGCGCGGCCCGGAGCGGATCTGGATCGACATCGGCGGCATGGAGGGCCTGATCACCGTGCAACACACCCGCGACCTGGTCGACCACCTCGTCACCGACCTCGGCTACGCGCCGGACCGCGAGGTGCGCTTCCACGAGGATCCGCAGGCGCCGCACCACGAGAGCGCCTGGGCCCGGCGGGTGGGCAGCGCGCTGCTGTACCTGTTCGGCGACGCCGACCTGCCGCTGGTCGAGCTGACCATGCCCGAGCGGCCCGCGGTGGCCACCGGACAGGCCGACGTGAGCGTGGCGCCGGTGGGCGTGCGTGCCGACGGCTGCACCTACTCGGTGCTGGACGCCGGGCTCGCCTGGACCCCCGCCGACGCGCTGCGCCCGCTCGGCCTGGCCCGGGTCACCCCCGGTCGACCCGGGCCCGTCACGCTGACCGCGACGGCCGGCGGCCATACCGCCGAGGGCACGTTGGAGGTGGTCGAGGGCGGCGCCGACGCGCTGTTGGAGGTCACCGTGACCACCGCCGCCGACCTGCCCGCCGACGAGACCGTGTACTACTCCGGCCTGGTCACCACCCGCGTTGCCGCCGGCATCCACCACGGCACCTGGCGGCTGCCGCGCGGGGTGGGCCTGAACGGCGCGGTCGGCCGCGGCTGGCGCTGCGACGGCCTCACCGAGGACGGCACGCCGATCCGCGACCCCTTCCACCACGACGGCGACCGCCGGATCACCGTGCACGTTCCCGCGTGGACCGACCCGAACGCGCAGACCCCCGCGGCGCCCGCCGCCGACCCCGCGCCCGAGACCGACGCGATTGCACCCATCGAGGAGACCCCGTGAGACCACGACTGCTGCTCCCGGCCGTGCTCGCCGCCGCCACGCTGCTCGTCAGCGCGTGCGCCGGCGGGGGCGGCGACAAGGGCGACGACAAGACCGCCCCGCCTGTCTCGGCCCCGGCGGCCGGCAACGGCTCGCTGACCGTCTGGGCCGACGACGCCCGGGCCAAGCCGCTCCAGGACATCGCCGCCGCGTTCACCCGGGACAAGGGCGTCAAGGTCAAGGTCGTGCAGAAGGGCCTGGGCGAGATCCGCGACGACTTCGTCTCCCAGGCCCCCACCGGCCAGGGCCCCGACGTGGTCGTCGGTCCGCACGACTGGCTCGGCAAACTCGTCCACAACGGGGTGCTCGCACCGCTCGAACTCGGCGACCGCGCCGCCGCGTTCTCCCCGGTCGCGCTGGAGGCGATGCGCTACGAGGGCCGCACGTACGGACTGCCGTACGCCGTCGACAGCATCGCCCTCCTGCGCAACACCGAACTGGCCCCGCAGGCCCCGGCCTCCTTCGACGAACTGCTCGCCACCGGCCGCCGGTTGGTCGAACAGGGCCGGGCCGAACTGCCGGTGGCGGTACCGGTCGACGCCAAGAGCGGATCGCCGTACCACCTGTACCCGCTGCAGACCTCGTTCGGCTGCCAGGTCTTCGGCACCAAGCCCGACGGCGCCTACGACCAGACCAAACTCGAACTGGACAGCCCCGGTTGCCGGCGCTTCGGCCCCTGGCTGCGCGGCCTGGGCAAGGACGGCGTGCTCTCCACCTCGCTCACCGCCGACATCGCCACCGACGCCTTCCTCAAGGGCAAGACCCCGTTCCTGCTCGCCGGCCCCTGGGACGCGGCGACCTTCCGCGCCGCGCACGTGCCGTTCGCGGTCGACCCGGTGCCCAGCGCCGACGGCTCCCCGGCCCGGCCGTTCGTCGGCGTCCAGGGCTTCTTCGTCGGCGCCAAGTCGGCAAACCCGATCCTGGCCCAGGATTTCGTGCTCAACTACCTCTCCACCCCGCAGGCGCAGCGAGCCCTGTACGACACCGGCGGCCGGGTCCCGGCGACCACCGCCGTGCTCGCCCAGGTCGAGAACGACCCGGTGGTGGCCGGTTTCGCCCGCGCCGCCCAGGCGGGCATGCCGACGCCGAACCTGCCCGCGATGGACAGCGTGTGGGCCGACTGGGGCCTGACCCAACTGGCCATCATCCAGGGACACGGCGATCCGGGGGAGCTGACCGGCGCGATGGCCGCACGCATCCGCGCCAAGATCGCCGCCGGCTGAGCCGGAGCGACGAGGAGAGACCGAGATCGTGACCCAGACCCTGTCCACCCAACCGCCGCACACCCCACCGGGCCGGCGACCCACGGCCCACCCCGGCCACCCCCCGGCCCGCCGCGGCCTCGTCGGCCTCGCCGTGCGGATCGTCCTGCTCGCCGTCGTCGACGCCCTCGCGGTCTACGGGCTCCTCGCACTGGCCGCGCAGCACAAGTGGGGGATGTTCGGCGCCCTGCTCGTGGGCACGGTCGCGGTCAACGTGATCTACGCCGGCAAACGCCACGTGCCGGCCAAGTACCTCGCCCCCGGCGTCGCGTTGCTGCTCGTGTACCAGGTGTACGTGGTGTTCTACACCGGGTTCGCCGCCTTCACGAACTACGGCGACGGCCACAACAGCGACAAGCCCGACGCCGTCGCGGCGATCCTCGCGCACAGCGAGACCCGCGTACCCGACTCGCCGGTACGCCCGGCCACGGTCGTCGCCCGCGGCGACCGGGTCGGCCTGCTGGTGACCCTGCCCGACCGGGGTGTACGCCTCGGGTGGTCAGGGCACCCGTTGGAGCCCGTCGCGGACCCGGTGTACGACTCCGTCGGCCGCGCGGTCGCCGCGCCCGGCTGGCACCCGCTGAGCTATGCGCAGATCGCGAGCCGGCAGAAGGAGATCAGCGAACTGCGGGTGCCCGCGAGCGAGGATCCGAACAGCGGCAGCCTGCGCACCGCCGACGGGATCAGCGCCGCCGCCTACCGGTCCACGCTCGACTACGACCGCGACGCCGACACCATCACCGACCGGGCCACCGGCAAGGTCTATCGACCCACCTCCGACGGCGTCTTCGCCGCCGCCGACGGCACCAGGCTCAGTCCGGGGTGGAAGGTCTTCGTCGGCCTGGACAACTTCGAGAGGATCCTCACCGACCGCGACATCCGCGGACCCTTCCTCGGCGTGCTGGTATGGACCTTCGTCTTCGCCGGCATCTCGGTCGCGGTGCCGTTCGCCATCGGACTGGTCCTGGCCGCGGTGCTCGACGGCAAACGGCTGCGCGGGCACCGGATCTACCGTTCGCTGATCATGCTGCCCTACGCCTTCCCGGCGTTCCTGGCCGCACTGGTCTGGCAGGGCCTGCTCAACACCGACTACGGCTACGTCAACGTCTCGCTCCTGGACGGCGCGCACATCCCGTGGCTCACCGATCCGTGGTTGGCCCGGCTCAGCGTGCTCGCGGTCAACGTCTGGATCAGCTTCCCGTACATGTTCCTGATCTGTACCGGCGCGCTCCAGGCGATCCCCGCCGAGGTCACCGAGGCGGCGCGGATCGACGGCGCGGGACGCGGACAGATCCTGCGGCACATCAAACTGCCGCTCCTGCTCACCGCCGTCACCCCGATGCTGATCGCGACCTTCGCGTTCAACTTCAACAACTTCAACGTCATCTACATGCTCACCGGCGGCGGTCCCAAGGACCCCGACGCGCCGATCGAGGTCGGCTCCACCGACCTGCTGATCTCGCTGGTGTACAAACTCGCCTTCGGCGGCAGCAATCGCCAATACGGCATGGCCTGCGCCGTGTCGATCCTGATCTTCGTGGTGGTCGCCGCGATCTCCGTCGTCGGCCTGCGCCGCAGCCGCGCGTTCGAGGAGTCCTGATGATCCGTTGGTTCGCGCGCACCGGATGGCGGCACCTGATCGGGGTGCTCGCGGTCGTGGTGGCCGTCTTCCCCCTGGTGTTCGTGCTCTCCGCGTCGCTGAACCCCAGCGGCACCCTGACCGGATCCAACGAACTGTTCTCGGACACCACCGACGCGCACTACCGGGAACTGTTCGACGACCCGCTGCACCCGTTCGGCAAGTGGTTCCTGAACTCGATGGCGGTCGGGCTGGCCACCGCGATCGGGTCGGTGTTCCTGGGCGCGTGCGCCGGCTACGCCTTCTCGCGCTTTCGGTTCCGGGGGCGCAAGGCCGGGCTGACCACACTGCTCCTGGTCCAGATGTTCCCGCAACTGCTTGCCTACGTCGCGCTGTTCCTGCTCCTGTCCGGCTTCGACGACGTCTTCCCCGCGATCGGCCTGAGCAGCCGGCTGGGGCTGGTGATGATCTACCTCGGCGGCGCGCTCGGGGTGAACACCTACCTGATGAAGGGCTTCTTCGACACCGTGCCGCGCGACCTCGACGAGGCGGCGCGAATCGACGGGGCCTCGCACGCCCAGGTGTTCTTCCGGATCGTGCTGCCGCTGGTGGCACCGGTGTTGGCCGTGGTCGCGCTGCTGTCCTTCGTGGCCACGCTCAACGACTTCGTGATCGCGAGCCTGGTCCTGAACGACCCGGACAAGCAGACCCTCGCGGTCGGGCTCTACCACTTCATCTCGTACGGAGTGGGCCGCAACTGGGGCGTGTTCGCGGCGGGCGTGCTGATCGCGGCGCTGCCGGTGCTGGTGCTGTTCCAGTTCCTGCAACGTTTCATCGTCGGCGGCCTGACGGCCGGAGCGGTGAAGAACTGACCCGGCGCGGGCGCTCGATGTTGTGTTTCGACTTCTCCCTCGAAGGAAGCTCTCGGATGACCGTCACGACCACGAACACCCGTACGACCACCGGCTGGTGGCGCGACTCGGTGATCTATCAGGTGTACGTGCGCAGCTTCGCGGACGGCAACGGCGACGGGATCGGCGATCTGCCCGGTGTGCGCAGCCGACTGCGCTATCTGAGCGAACTGGGCGTGGACGCCGTCTGGCTCACCCCGTTCTACGCCTCCCCACAGGCCGACCACGGCTACGACGTGGCCGACTACCGGGCCGTCGACCCGCTGTTCGGCACCCTTCAGGACGCCGACGCGCTGCTGCGCGACGCGCACGCGCACGGCCTGCGGGTGATCGTCGACCTGGTGCCCAACCACACCTCCGAGGCGCACGCCTGGTTCGTCGAGGCGCTGGCCGGCGGCCCCGGATCGGCCGCCCGCGAGCGGTACCACTTCCGTCCCGGTCGCGGTGCCGACGGGGAACTGCCGCCCAACGACTGGGAGTCGGTGTTCGGCGGCCGGGCCTGGACCCGGGTGCCGGACGGCGAGTGGTACCTGCACCTGTTCGCCCCCGAGCAGCCCGACCTGAACTGGGAACACCCCGAGGTGCACACCGAGTTCGAGGACGTGCTGCGCTTTTGGCTGGACCTGGGCGTGGACGGTTTCCGGATCGACGTCGCACACGGCCTGGTCAAGGCCGAGGGCCTGCCCGACATCGGCGGCGGCGCCGGAATCGAACTGCTCGGCAGCGCCGAACTGCCGTTCTTCGACCAGGACGGGGTGCACGAGATATACCGCGGCTGGCGGCGCATCCTCGACGGATACCCCGGCGCCCGGATGGCCGTCGCCGAGGCCTGGACACCGAGCCCGGAGCGCACCGCGCGCTATGTGCGCCCCGACGAGCTGCACCAGGCGTTCAACTTCCACTACCTGGGCACCGATTGGGCCGCGCCCGCGCTGCGCGAGGTGATCGACGCGTCGTTGGCCGGCGCCGCCGGTGTCGGCGCCCCGGCGACCTGGGTGTTGTCCAACCACGACGTGCACCGCCACGTCACGCGCTACGGCGACGGGGAGACGGGGCTGCGCCGGGCCCGGGCCGCCGCGCTGTTGACGCTGGCGCTGCCCGGCTCGGTCTATGTGTACCAGGGCGAGGAACTGGGCCTGCCGGAGGTGTTGGACCTGCCGGACGAGGTGTTGCAGGACCCGAGGTGGGAGCGGTCCGGGCACACCGAGCGGGGCCGGGACGGCTGCCGGGTGCCACTGCCGTGGTCGGGCGGGCGGGCGCCGTACGGATTCGGCGCGCCGGGCAGTGCGCCGACCTGGCTGCCGCAGCCGGGTGACTGGGCCGGGTTGAGCGTCGAGGCGCAGTGGGACGACCCCGCGTCCACGCTGTCGCTGTACCGGTCGGCGTTGGCGATCCGTCGGGCGCACCCGGACCTCGGAGACGGCGCGGAACTGCGGTGGTTGCCGTCACCGGAGGACACGTTGGTCTTCCGGCGCGGGAACGGGCCGGTGTGCGCGGTGAACCTGGGCGCGGAGCCGGTGCGGCTGCCCGAGTACGGGCCGGTGTTGCTCGCGAGCGGTGAGCTGCCCGGGGATGGCGTGCTGCCGGGCGACACGGCGGCGTGGTATGCGGTGGACGGGGACTGAGCGGGCCGGTTCGAGTTCGGCGGAGTCCGGCTGTTCGGCGGAGCCCGGGTGTTCGGCGGCGGCTTCCCATGGGTGGGAGTCGCTGCCGATCGGCCGCTGTCGTGGGGCCCGGGGGTCCGGCTACAGTGGGAGGGTGGCGCAGTTCGAAGTAATCGTGGACCCGGAACGCGAAGCCTGGCTCGGGCGGATGCTCACCGAATCCAATACGGCGGTCTCACCGAATCTGGCAGCCCTGCGCGGGACTTCCGCCGAGAACGAGGAACCCCTCCAGCTCTATGTGCGCGACGACGACGGTGATCTCGTCGGCGGCTTGACCGGCTATACCTGGGCCTACTGGCTGCACGTGCACCTGCTGTGGGTCGACGCGCGCCTGCGCGGCGCCGGGTTGGGTTCGGAACTCCTGGAGCGAGCCGAGAAGATCGCATCGACCGAGCGCGAGTGTCGGCACGTGCGACTGGAGACGTGGGACTTCCAGGCTCCGGACTTCTACCGCGGGCACGGCTACGAACTCGCGGGAACCGTGCCGGACTACCCGCCGGGCAGTGTCGAGTACATCTTCGTCAAACGCCTCGGCTGAGCGGCGTTCGGCAGGCGGGTGTCGCTCGGCTGATGGGTGCCGCCATGGCCACCGCGGTGTCCAGGAGTTCGATCAGCGTGCCGGAGAAGTCGGGCAGGAGTCGTACGGCCACCGTCCAGGCTTCCGGGGCCGTGCCGAGGCGGGCCCGGAGGCGATGCGGTCGTAATTCGTCGGGCAGCCGCCAGGGGGCGAGCGCGGGTCGGCGGGCGGTCGGATCCTCGATGATCGCCGAGCCGGCCAGGAGGTCGAATGCGACGTGGGCCGGGCGGCACGTACGGAGGATGTCCTCGACGGTCAACGCGCCGCGATCCAGCGCGGCCCACACCCACGTGCGCGCATGTTGCGGATGGTCGGGTACGAACGCCAGCCGCGCGAGCAGGAGTTCGCGCGGGCAGTCGGGGTGCGCGACCACCGCGTCCCGGACCTGATCCGGCCAGGTGTCGCGAGTCAGGGTCTCGATCAGCGTGTCCCACGGCGGTGGCCCGCACTCGGCGAGGACGAGGTCGGCGGCATGGGCCGGGCCGCGCAGGGCCATGACGATCGCCGCCGGCGTGGTTACCTCGGCCAGTCGGGCGTGCAGCAGCGCCGGGCCGTCGACGTCGTCCAGGGCGGCGCGGGCGAGCTTCACGGTCTCGGCCGGAAAGGGGTTGCGCGAGTCCTCCAGGCCGTGGCGGGTGGCCTCGTCGATCAGGGCGCGCACGCCGTCGGGGCCGGCGTCCCGCCACCGGTCGAGCAGCGCGCGCAGCCGACCGGCGTCGGTGTAGAGGGCGCGCCGGTGCAGCACGATCCGCGCGACGCGGGGGTCGTCCGAGGCGGGGGCGACGTCGACCGCCGGCCGGCGGTTGGGCCCTTCGTCGCGTTCGAGGCAGCCGAGCAGGGCGGAGGCGAGCGGGACCGTGCCCGGGCGGCCCGTGCGGTCCACACCGGACAGCAGGCGGGTCACCGCCGCCTCGTCCAGGTGGGCGCGGCGAAACAGCAGGGCGTTCACCGCGGGATCGTCGAGATCCAGTAACTCGGCGACCGTCTCCGGGGATTGCTCGGCCACGCCGGCCAGGATCAGGTTCGCGGCGGGCCCGTGCACGGCCCGGAGGCGTTCGCGCAGCGCGCGGTCGGGCGGGGCGGCGGCCAGCAGGGGGCGCAGTGCGGGCGGGTCGAGCAGGGATACCAGCGCGTGTTGTTGTGCGCTGCTCGCGCAGCGGAACAGCAGGATGCGGGCCGGGTCGCCGCCGGAGGGGCGGCTGTGCGCCCGGTTCGGGGCGGAGCCGGCGAGGGCCGTCGCGACGAGGGCGGCCGGGGTGCCGGGGAAGCGCGGGAGTTCGGCGAGGACGGTGGACCACGCGTCGGCGTCGGTGCCCAAGGGGGCGAGGAGTTCGCGTACGCAGGCGTGAACGGCGGGGTCCTCGTCGGGCAGGGCCAAGAGCACCGCCACGGCCGGTCCGGCTTCGGTGAGCAGCGCGGACGCGGTGAATCGGCCGCGACGCAGGCCCCGGCGCAGGAGCGGGGTCCATTCCCATTCGTCGTGGTCGAGATCGTGATCGCAGTCTCGCCCCGGAGTGGGCGCGGGGAGGCGGAAGGCGCGGGCGCGCAGGGTGGGGCGGGCGGATCGGCCGCCGTCCCGGACGATCTCGTCGGGGCAGTCGGCCCATCGGGCGAGGACCGCGGTCACCGACGAGGGGAAGGGTTTGCGCAGGTGTTCCTCGCGCGCGGCGGACCAGTCGGGCGGGACCGGGACGGGACCCTTGGCGCGGCGGATGCGCAGGAGTAACAGGTGCGTGGCGAAGGAGAGTCGGCGGCCCTCGGCGGTGGCCGGGTCGTCGAGGCGGTCGAGCAGGTCGCCGTGGTCGAGGTCGCCGGCCGCGCGACGGAAGCGAGCGAACGCGGATTCGTCGAGGAGGGCGCGCAGCGCACGGTGGCGTTCGGCGACCACGGCCGGGGGTAGGTCGGGGCCGAGTTCGAGCAGGGCGTGTGCGACCAGTTCGCCGAAGGGGGCCCACAACGCCGGTTCGAGCAGCCGTTCGTGATGCTGCGTCAGCAGCCAGGGCACGAAGCCGTGCGGCGCGCGCCAGTCGGGATCCGCGGGATCGGCGGCGGCGAGGACGGCGCGCCGGAGCACGACCGTGTGCCGCTCGGGGTTCGTGGGCCGGTACAGGGTGCGGGCCAGGGCGGGGCGGCCGAGTCGGGCCAGGCGCAGCAGGGTGTCGTGGCCCAGGCCGGGGTTCGCGGCCAACGCCCGGAGCAGGTCCGTGTCGTCGGTCTCGAACACGGCCTCGATCAGGGCGCGCGGCAGCGCCCGGGCACGGCGCAGGGCCAGGAGGCCGGAACCGCCCAGTCGCCGGAGCAGTGCGCCGGATTGGCCTCGACCGACGTTTCGGAGCGCCACCACGGCGGCGGTTCCGGATGTGCCGGTCTCGTGCATGCGGGGGCCTCCTGGGGGCGCTGGTGCGGCCCTGGGGACATTACGCGATGGGTTGATGTTCCGGATGGGGGTGGGGTGTTGCTGGTGGGGAGGCCTTTTCGGTCGGACGGGTGGACCCGCGGCGCCGGCGGCGATGCAGGAGCCGGGCGGTGATCAGCGCGAGCAGGGCCGCCGCGGTGGCCACCGCGCTCCAGGGGATGGCGCGAACGGTGGTGTGGGCGTGGGTGGTCGGGCCCGTGTCGGGGGAGCCGCCCGGGACGGGTGTCGGGTGCAGGGCGAGGTCGACGTCCAGGCGGAAGGCCTGGGTGACGCCGGATACGCGCACGGTTCGGGTGAGCGAGGCGCCGGGCAGCAACTCCGGGAGCGGGTCCAGTTTTCGGTGGGTGCCGGTCAGGCCCCAGGGGCCGCGGACGGTTAGGTCCGGGCGGGCGCCCAGGCGGATGTTGCCGCTGTTCCGGACGGTGTAGGTGACGTTCAGGGCGCCGTCGCGTGGGTCGAGCGAGGTGCGCAGGCTCGCGCTGAGGCCGCCGGAGGTGAGCGCGGGACGCAGCGGGCCGTCGACGCGCAGGTACATACGGGTGCCGACGCGGCGGTCGACCACGACCCGGTTGCCGGCGCGGTCCCGGCCGGGACCGGCGAGGGAGGCGACGATGCCGCCCGCGTGGTCGCCGGGGGAGGCGTCGGCGGGGACGGCGAGTTCGAACGGCACGTCGCTGCGGGCGTGCGGCGGCACGGTGATCCGGCTCTCCTTGAGGCGGATCCACGCGCCGACGTCGGCGGCGGGGCGGCCGGCGGCGAGGAGGTCGAAGCCGCCGGAGGCGGTGGTGAAGGCGTCCTGCGCGTAGAGGTCGACGGTGAGGGGTTCGTCGCCGACGTTGGTGACGGCGACGTAGTCGACCTGGCGGGCGCCGGGGGCCAGGGCGTACCGGAACGCCGGCCGGTCGTCGGGCCCGTGCTCGGTGGAGGGCTGGACGGACCAGGTGGCGGGCGGGGGTACGGCGTCGGCGGGCGCGGGCGCCGTCGTGGCGGCGGCGGTGGTGAACAGGCAGGCGCTGAACAGGCAGGCGAGGGTCGCGGCGATGCCGGCAAGGGTGGTGCCGGCTCGGCGGAAGCGGCGGGTCGGGGGGTGGGGCATGGGGTTCCGTTCGGGGCCCACAGGCGGCGCGGGGGTCGGTGTGTCCCCGCGCCGCCCGTGGTGTGGTCGGGGCTCGCCGTCAGATCGCGGTGACCGTCAGGGTGGCGCTGTAGGTGCCGGGGGCCGTGGTGGTGGGCAGGTTCAGGCTCAGGTCGGCGCCCAGGACCGCGGTGCCTCGGCCGTGGCCCGCTTCGGCGCTGCCGAGGGTGCGGGTGGTCTTGATGCCGCCGTCGGTCGCCGGGGCGATCGGGGTACCGGCCGTGACCTGCTGGCCGTCGCCGGCCTTGACCACCTTCGGAGTCCAGCCGAGGGCCGAGCCGTCGAAGCCGGGGCCGCCCTGGGCGGTGGTGAAGTCGGTGATCTGGCCGCTGACGTTCCAGCCCGGGTCCGCCGCGCGCAGGTCGGTGACCTGCACGGTGTTCAGCGCGCCGGAGGTGGCCAGCCGGTCGCCGGAGGCGGTGAGTTCGGGCGCGGGCAGGGTTACCGTACCGCCGGCCGAGGTCATGGTCAGGGCGCCGGTGCTCGCGACCGTGGTGGTGATGATCTGGCTGCCGGACAGCGGGTCGCCGCCGGGAGTGGTGCCGCCGCTCGCGGTGAGCGCGACCTGGTCGACGGCCCAGAAGCGGCTGTTGGTGCCGGTGTAGCGGAAGCGGACCTGTGCGGTCTTGGCGCCGTCCGGCACGTCGAGGGTGAGGCGTTCGACCTGGTTGGTGTCCGTGCGGTAGGACTTGACGAGCTTGGCCTCGCCGCCGTCCCAGGACACGTACACGTCGCCCGTCTGCGGGCCGTCCACCTGGTAGTCGGTGACGTAGCTCAGGTCGACCTTCGCCTTGCCCTGGACCGGGTAGGCCGGGGAAACGAGCGTCGAGTCGAACCGGCCCGCCGCGTGCGCCTTGTCGTCCCACTCGTCGGAGTCGGCGACGGCGAACACGTTGCGGCTGCGCACGTTGCCCTCGCGGGCTTGGCCGCCCTCGGTGCGGGTGAAGAACTCGTCGGTGGCGAACGACCAGCCGCGCCACTCGGTCACCCCGCCGGTGGGCATCGCGGAGTTGTCGATGGACCAGCCCTCGGGCGCGGTGTGCGTGAAGCCCTTGATGCCGGTGGGGATGCCGGCCTCGTCGACCCGCTCGGACAGGGTCGGCCGCAACGTGTCGAAGGCGTCCGGCTCGATCTCGTCGATCGGCTGCCCGTCCAGGCCCCACGCGGGGTCGATGCGGACGCCCTCGTGCTTGAGCACGGTCGGCGCGATGTCGACCAGGCGCACGTCGTAACGCACGGTGCCGGCGGGCAGCCCGGCGCCGTTGGCGATGACGAAGGTCTGCCGCTCCTGCGGCGTCGCGCCGCCGTGGCCGCCGGAGTCGGTGTGGCCGTGGTCGGCGGTGACCAGGACCAGCCAGTCCTCCTGGGCGTACGTCGGACGGGCGCGCAGCGCGTCCAGCACCTTGCCCACGCGCGTGTCGGCGTCCTTGACGGCCTTGGCGTATTCGGGGCTGGTGCCGCCGTTGTTGTGGCCGGCGCCGTCGACCGCGTCCAGGTGCATGAACGTGGTGTCCGGATTGCCCGTGGACAGGTACCGCGCGGTGGTGTCGGCGGCGACGTCGTCGTTCTCGTCGGTGGGCACGCGCACGTCGACCTTCGGCGAGAAGATCGTGGACGCGATCGGCCCCCACGCGCCGACCACGAGGGTCGAAGCGGTCGGGTCGGCGGTCTCCAGACGGGTCGCGAAGTCGGGGTACTTGTCGTACCGGGAACCCGCGAACGTGTTGTCGTGCACGCCGTGCTTGTCGGGCCAGACGCCGGTGGCGATGGTCGACCAGCCGGGGCCGGAGACGGTGGGCGCGAACGGCTGCGCGTACAGGTTGCTCGGCGCGCTGACACCGCCGGCCATGAGCGCCTTCAGGTTGGGCGCGTCACCGCTCTGCAGCTTGTCGAAGCGCAGTCCGTCGATGCCGATGACCAGCGTCTTCGCCTTCTTGGTGCCGTTGGGCAACGGCGGCGTCGAGTCGCCGGCGGCGGGGGACGCGGCGAGTGCGGCGCCGGCCAGGGCGAGCGGGACGGCGAACGCGGCGACCGCGGTCGCCGCGAGGCCGCGCCGGGCGCGGATGGATCCGTACACTGCGATAACTCCCTCGGTGGATGAACCGGAGTGGGGTCGGTCCGAGGCGGGCGCAATCCGCCGCGGACCCGCCGGGGCGGGGGCGGGGGGGGGGGGGGGGCCCCCCCGTGGGTGGGTCTGGGGCGCCGGCACCGAATAAAAGAAAAAAAAACACAAACAAAAAACAAAAAAAAAAAG